>DAOWCB010000210.1 GCA_030633795.1 Candidatus Aminicenantota bacterium
ATCCCACGATTGATTACACCGAGTTTTTCGAGATACTGCCTGAGGACTACAGTGTAGAGCTGCAGAAGATCTATAGGCTGTACAAGCCGAAAATCATCGGGCTTGCATACGGTGGTGGGAGAGGGCATAACAGCAGCCTGACCTACGATGCTTATCAGTATATAGCCAAGGCACTGGGGCCGGAAGGGCAAAACCGCTTCGTTCCTGCAGTGAATCTCATCGAAGAATATGTGGATACGCGGCTGCCGGAGGAGCTGGAAGAATACCGCAAGCTGGTTCAGGCAACTGTTATTCTTGCCCAACGTGCATTTTCAAATGAAGTCATTACACCCGGTGTTACAACGACTGCGGACTTGAAATGGTGGTTTGACCAACAGGTCGCATCTTGGGGAGTGGGAGCGCAACCGTGGTTTACCACCAATACGAATGTACAGCGATTCAATCCTGTGACCGGAAAGATAGAGCGCCACACGAATCCCAGCGGTTCAGATTCACCCGACAGAAGACCATACCAGCGGGGAGATCTTGTCACTATTGACTGCGGAATCGACTATATAGGTTTCAAGTCAGATATTCAGCGTGTCGCCTACATCCTGCATGAAGGAGAAACGGATGTACCTGCAGGATTCAAAATCGCGTTGCAGAATAGGAATAAGGTTGCTGAAGCATATTGCACAGAACCTCGGCCTGGCATGAAGGGGCGAGAAGCAGCCGCAGCCATTGAGAAAAAACTTGAAGGCGTCGATTTTGAGTATACCTTGGGTTGCCACTCTATTGGCTACCACGGCCACGCCCTTGGACCAAGCATCCGTTCGACAAAGAGCAGCTATAATCCACAACGTGAATCGGAATCTATGCTTCGGCTCAGCTCTTATATGGCTGTGGAAGGGACAGTTACAACAGCCATCCCCGAGTGGAATGGACAAAAGGCTAGAATTAGTTACGAGGATAATGGGGTTCTGACAGAAAACGGGTACGAATACTTCGCTCCCATTCAAAATAAGTGGTATTTGATTCGGTAAGGTTATTTCCAGAATTTGATTTGGGGAGATAGACTTGACTCAGGTGGTTCAAACCCCCGACTGGGCACAGCAATTTCGTTTCATGGCTCCTTTCTTTCCCAGGGAGTCCAGTCTTTGCCTTTGACATACTTCTGGAACCAGCGGATTTCTTCGATAAGGTGTGTCCTCCGCAAACGCGGTTCCCTGATCCCATGTCCCTGCCGGGGAAATTTCACATAGCGCACAGGAACCTTCCCGATATCGCGCAGCGCTGTGAAATACATCAAGCTTTGATTGACACTGGATGTGGTATCCTTTCCTCCATGAAACAATATGGTTGGGGTTTTAACACTTTTTACGTGGGTAATGGCCGAACGTTTGGCCCACTCCTCAGGATTGTCCCAGGGAGTCCCACCGATGTACCATAGGCTCACATCGAAATTAAAGCCGGGACCGGTCTCGGCCGCCCAGTTGAAAACACCGGCGCCGACAGAAGCGGCCTTAAAACGGTGGACATGGGTGATCAGATAGCCGGAACTCACTCCCCCCCAGCTCCAGCCCCGGACAGCCAACTGCTCCGGATCGATGCTGTAGTTCGCGATGACATAATCTACGCCGCTCATGATGTCGACATGTTCTCCATCACCGACTTCTCCCATGAGCCCCCGCAAAAGATTATCTCCATAGCCCGTGCTGCCGCGATAATTAGGCCCGAGTACCACAAAGCCCAAGCCGCCGTATATGTGAAATTCCGGCCGGTATGAATTTTCAACAACTCCGGCAGGTCCGCCGTGAATGTGCACAAGCAAAGGACTCTTTGTTCCTTTGTCATAATCCGGCGGGAGATACAGCATCCCTTCGATGTTTATACCATCTTTATCACTCTTCCAGCGAACAGGTTCGGCTGCAGATAGTAGAATGTCCTCCCTATGCCAGGGATTGCTATCCGTGATCCGCACAGAATTTTTCAGATTCAGGTCAGCCACATACACATCGGACGGTGTTTTATAATCCTGAAAAGTGTAGGCCATTTTAGTCATGTCAGAAGAGAAAGACTTTGGCTGGAGTGTTCCTGTGATCTGCGTCATAGCTTCGATTGCATCGGCGTCCACATCCAGTCGATAGAGGTTTGTGTTTGTGCCATGGAGCTCATTAAAATAGAAGTATCGGCTATCCGGGGACCAGGCCTTGGCCCCCCCGTACATTTCGCCCTGATTCTGACTTTTCAGCTGCCGAAACTCTTCCGTCTCTGTCGAGAACAACCAAAAGCTTCCGTTCCGCAGCTCGAACCTGCCTCCCGCAACAGACTGATAGGGCGCACGAAATATTATTCTTTGGCCATCAGGGGACCATTTCGGGCTAGACTCTGGGCCCTGGTTGTGTGTGAGCTGTTTTAAATTCGTGCCATTGCGACCGATAGTGTAAAGCTCAGCGGAGAAGGGATAGTTAGTTCGTGTGTCTGGTTTCCCTACAAAAGCGATTTTATCACCGCCTGGGGACATATCGAAATCCTCAATGACGAGATCACCCTTAAAAATGAGCGATGCCTTTTTGGTTTTTAAATCCAGAAACCAGAGGCGACTGAAACGGGCGCTTTCCTTTCCGTTCGGCGCTTCGTCCACAAAAACGGCGTCAGCACCGAGATCGTATTCCTTCTGTTCTTTTTCTGTTCTGGCTTCGTCAGCCAGGAACACGATTCCACTTGTGTCTTTGAGCCAACGGTAATCATTTATGCTGACTGTGTGATCGCTGATGCTGTGGGCTTCCCCGCCACCAACCGGAATGAGAAAGATCTGATTTTTTTTGTCCTTTTTACTCAAAAAGCTCAAATATTGACTGTCGGGCGAAAACTGAAAACGGCTGCCTTCGAGGTCCTCTCTCAAGAATATTTTTTTGTCCTTTCCCTCTGAATCACACAGATAATAGGTGTTAATGTGCTTGTTTTTACCCCAATCCAATTTTTCCAATGAATAGAATACATGCCGGCCGTCGGGTGAAAGAAGTGAGTTCCTCACAGAAACAATATTCAAAGCGTCATCGATTGTCATCGGACGTTGTTCAAGAGCAAAGCTCTGAATAAATCCAAGCAAAATGACAATAAATGTAAAACACAACCATTTTTTGTACATCTGTCCCTCCTTGGGGCATTATTTTTTTGTTGTGCAGAAAATTATATCGAATGCGACGGCCTGGTACAATCCTCAGCATATTTTTCCATTCTTGCCATATTTGTGGCCTAATATCCTATTCACGAGTGGTTGCAGCTCATTCCCAAAGCCAGCCCGGCGATATTGATTAAGGAATAATTCTTATGCTTTTTTAGATTTCTCAAGGCGATTTTTAAGTGATTTTTAAACATCTCGCAACTCCAATAAACGCTCGACCGGATAAGAAACGGCATGGGTTGAAAAAGAAGCAAAGACTTAATCCATTATTCATTTGAGTATCATTCTTAGTCTATTAAGCCTTGAAATTGCATTCTTATGACATAAAAAAGTTCCAATGTGGAACCTTTGGGCGTGCCATTCCTGCATATTGGTCATAACCTTCAAGCTGGTATCTTTGCCATCCTGACAGCTTGGTATAGAGCTTAAGTCGAGGGCTGAGGAGGAATGGGTTTTTGCCGATTGACTCTTGTGAAATTTTCTTATATCTTGTCTTACTTAATATAGTTAGGATACCGACACGAAATTATCCTCCTATTAATACTTTGAAAATTCATAAGGATGAAAAATGAAAAAAGCAAAGATTACATGGACTTACACGGACGAAGCACCGGCATTGGCCACACATGCATTTCTTCCCATCCTGAAAGCCTATATAGAAGGATCAGGCATCGATATTGAGCTGGCAGATATCTCTCTAGTAGGCAGGATCATCGCCAATTTCCCGGAAAATCTCACCGAGGAACAAAAAAT
>DAOWCB010000072.1 GCA_030633795.1 Candidatus Aminicenantota bacterium
GGTATCGTCGGGATTCTCATGCTGACATTTCGGGCATTTGATCGTCATAATCATCCCCGCATATGTAATAACAAAAGAATTCTTGCTTGAAGTTCACTTTATCCTTGTCCTCGCTGCTGTAACTATTATCACAGCAGGGATTTGGATGTCAACTGAACGAGGAAGCATACCTCCCTTACAATGGAATCATGATTTTTTTAAAAAAAATCAAAAAAAACTTGACAAATGCCGAAAAAAACACTCGTTCCTCGGCCTGTTGTGAAGGGGGCACGTATGTGCGAGGTTGATTCTTGGTCTCCGGTTATGGAAAAATATAGGCGAGGAGAAAAGGATATCTGTGAAAAGGAGCAAAATCGATGAGCAGTAAAAATTATTTTGAAAAGGTTGCCGATAAATGGGATCAAATGAGAAAGAGCTTTTTTTCTGACAAGGTGCGGAAAGTGGCAGTTGCCAAGGCGAATATTCAGGCCGGGAAATTGGCTGCGGATATCGGAGCAGGGACTGGTTTTATAACTGAGGAATTGGTTCAAAATGGATTAAAGGTTATAGCTGTCGATCAATCCAAAGCCATGCTCGAAGAAATGGAAAAAAAGTTTGGTCGTTTTGATACTATTGAGTACAGAATAGGAGAGTTCAATAACTTACCCATCCAGAATGAAACTGTGGATTACGTTTTTGCCAACATGTATTTGCATCATGTCGACTTACCGCAAGTGGCAATAGAAGAGATGGCAAGAGTATTAAAGCCAGGAGGAAAAGTTGTCATCACTGATATGGATGTGCATGAGTTCGAGTTCCTGAGAAAAGAACAGCATGACCGCTGGCTGGGATTTAAAAGGGAAGATATCGAGCGGTGGTTCAAAGAGGCTGGACTAAAAAATGTCAAGATAGATTGTGTGGAGGAAAATTGCTGCGCAAATTCGGATGAAAGCGGTGAAAAAGCGAACGTCAGTTTATTCGTGGCCTATGGAGAAAAGCCTTAAACCTAGCTGAAATCTTCGAAAACGATGGCGATGGCGATCTTGGTCATCAATGTGAAAATCAAAAAACCGATGGCAAAAATGCGTGTGTCTATTCATTTTGTTTGACTTCTATGCCGGTTTTCTTATAGAATTTTTTACTTACTATACCAATAGGATTAATAAATGAAGGTGGATGGGCATATGCTTAATAAATTAAGAAAACCTAAAAAGCTAAGTTTGGTCTTTATCGGATTGGCTTTGGGTGTTTCCGTTTTCCTTCTCGTGATTTTGCTGGAATCATGGGGAGGAACCACCCAACCCCTTCGTTTCAATCATAAAATCCATGCTGAAAACGAATTGACCTGTCAGGATTGCCATCCTTATTTCCTGGAATACGCCTCTTCGGGCAGACCTGAACTTGAAACATGTATCTTGTGTCATGAAGAGGCACTCACTGAGAGCGAAGAAGAAAAGAAGTTGTTAGGATATATTCAAAGCGGAAATGAAATTGAGTGGGTCCGGCTTTTTCGTGTCCCTGAGGATGTTTATTTTTCCCATCGAAGGCATGTGGCTGTTGGGAACGTTGAGTGTGCTGTCTGTCACGGAGATATCGGAGAGAGCACCAGACCACCCTCAAACCCACGAAATATGTCAATGAAAAAGTGTATGGACTGCCATGAGGACAAGCAAGTGAATAATGATTGTATCGCTTGCCATCGATAAAGATATAAACCGGTAAAAGGAATGGATTATGGCCATAAAGCGACGAGACTTTCTTAAGATCGGCGGAGGAATTTCCCTAAGTTTGCCTCTGTATACGTGTATTTCAGACAAATCTTACAACTCCACTTCCAGGAGCAATTGGCTGGCCGGTGTGGAACGTTGGGTTCCGTCCGTTTGCCAGGCTTGCCCTGGAGGATGCGGGATCATGGTAAGATTGGTTGATGACAGAGCTGTAAAAATCGAAGGGAATCCCATCCACCCCCTCAACAAAGGGAAAGTCTGCCCAAAGGGGCAGTCAGGCCTTCAATTATTGTACAGCTCTGAACGGATCAGAGGTCCGCTCAAAAAGGTTGGTAGCCGAAATGAAGAGCGCTGGGAGGAGATAAGCTGGGATGAGGCTCTGGATACGGTTTCGACCAAACTGCAGCAGCTGAGAGAATCAGGACAATCCCACACGGTCGCTTTCGCAGGAAAGAACCAACAAAACACAACCGATGAGCTTATATCAAGATTTTTAGAGGTCTATGGGTCTCCCCATTTCTTCAAGTTTGATGAATGGGCAGCCTTAAAGAATGCGTATTTTGTGTCCCAGGGAATAAATGACATCATGGCCGTTGATTTCAATAACAGCCGCTTGATCCTGTCCTTCGGTGCAAGTTTTTTATCCAACTGGCCGAACGTCATGGAGAATCAACGGATTTATGGGGAGAAAAGAGCGGGAGGCGATCTGAAAATCATCCAGATCGAACCGAGATTTTCCATTGAGGCCTCTCGAGCGGACAAATGGATCCCCATCAATCCGGGATCGGAAGGTCTGTTGGCTTTAGGTATCGCTTCGGTTTTAGTCAAGGAGAGACTGTACAATCAAGCCTTTATAGAAAGATTCACTTCGCGATTCAATGAGTTCAGAGATTACATTCTCCAAAACATCACCCTCGATCAGGTATCCGAGATAACCGGAGTTCCCCTGAGCTCGATCATTGAAATCGCCAAGGAATTCAATACCCACCAGCCCGCCGTTGCTGTCGCGGATTCAAATCTATCCTATTCTGGCAACGGTCTTTTCGACATCCTCGCGGTCCATTCCTTGAATGCCTTGGCCGGAAATATAGATTCGCCCGGAGGATTCCTCCGCCGGAGACAGGCTCCGTTGACTGACTTGCCGCCCGTGATCTTGGACAGTGCAGCAAAAAAGGCGTTTTCGGAGGAAAAGCAAAAAGCAGTTTCCCAACGCGATATGATCGACAATCTTATAAACAACTCCTCCCAGGGAATTAGGTGTCTGCTCCTGTCCTCCCCGGGTCATCATTTTGATTCTATTATCCAAAAAAAGAAAACCGACATTTTGGAAAATATTCCATTCATCGTCAGTTTCTCTCCGTTCATGGATGAAACGAGTTCCTTGGCTGACATCATCCTTCCCGATACGACGTTTTATGAAAAATGGCAGGATCATCACAGCTCACCCTTATCGGAGATTCCTATTGTCGGAATAAGCCGACCTGTCATTAAACCCCTATACCAATCCCGTCCGCTCGAATCAACTCTCCTGACACTCGCCAAATCCATGGGCGAGAACTTCGTGCAGAATTTTCCCTGGTCGGATTACAAAGAAATTTTGTTCTACAGGATAAAAGGCCTTTTCCGGGCAAAAAAGGGAAGCATCTTTTCTTCGTCCTATGAAGAAGCACAACTCAGGATCTTGGAAGAAAGACGATGGTGGACACGTCAACATGACTCAGAGGATGCTTTTATGAAGGATATTTTGGAGAAGGGAGGATGGCAGGATCCCTCCTACCACTTCAATGAAAGAAGCTTTGTTTACCAGAATAAATCTCGGAGATTTGTTTTTACTTCGTCTCACGAGATTAAAGACCAGGGAGCTGCCGAAAACCCGGAAAATGGGGACTATCCCCTCCGGCTATTTCTTTTTGACCTCCCATTCACTTCGACCGATTCCGGCAGTAAAAACATGCCCTGGTATCAAGAGAACCTGGGATTCCGCTTCGGACTCATGTGGAAGATTTGGGTCGAAGTGAACCCTGACACCGCGGGCGACATCGGCATCCGTGATAAGGACATTGTTTGGGTGGAATCGCCCCAGGGCCGGATTAAGGCGGTCGCCAGAGTTTTTCCGGGAATCGGACCTGATATCGCGGGAATCCCTTTGAATAAAGCTGAACACCCGCTGGCCTCGAAGGAAGAGGCCGCCAGCAATGATCCCCTTCATCTCCTTGGGGAAACATATGATGAACGGACCGGAGTTCCTGATAGAATTTCAACGCACGTCAAAATTTATAAAGCGAGAGGGAGATAAACCGATGAGAAAATGGGGAATGGTTATAGACTTAGATAGATGTGCAGGATGTCAAGCGTGCGTGGTTGCCTGCAAGGCGGAAAACAATGTGGTGCATTCGGATCCGGTCCAGGAAGAGACTTTCAGGGCCATATCCTGGATGTCTGTCCTCACTGTTATGGAGGGAGAGTATCCTGATGTCAAAGAGAGATATTTTCCCAGGCCTTGTATGCACTGTGAAAATCCGCCCTGTGTCAAGGTTTGTCCGGTAGGAGCGACCTATAAGAATCCGGAGGGAATTGTCGCCCAGGTCTACACACGCTGTATCGGTTGTCGTTATTGCACGAACAATTGTCCGTATACTCTCAAATATTTCAACTATTTCCGTCCACGATGGACCAGGGAAATGAAGAATCTTTTGAATCCCGATGTTCCCAAAAGACAGGTCGGAGTGGTCGAGAAATGTACGTTCTGCCATCACAGGCTGCAGAAAGCGAAAGAGGATGCCCGGTTCGAGAAAAGAGAACTGAGAGAAAAAGACTATGTTCCGGCCTGCGTCCAGACCTGTCCCACCGGAGCACTGATTTTCGGAGATCTGGAGAATCCAAAAAGTGAAGTGTTCCGGTTATCAAAGATTTCGCGCGCCTTTCGGTTGCTGGAAGAATTGGGAACAGAGCCGCAAGTCTTCTATTTAACAGAGGGAGAATGGCATGGATAACGCGAGAGATGACTATTCGAAACTCGAAGAGGACCTCATCAAGCCGATTACCCAAACGGGCCGTGATTTTTATATAACGGTGGCCATCCTCCTGGCTGTCATTTCCGTCGGAGTCTTTGCTTGGATTATTCAGCTAAGAGACGGTCTGGGAGTGACCGGCTTGAACAGACCCATCTACTGGGGATTTTACATCACCAATTTTGTCTTTTTCATCGGAATCAGCCATGCCGGCACCTTGATTTCAGCCATCCTCCGCCTGGCGAATGCCGAATGGCGCAGAGCCATTACCCGGTCTGCCGAAGTTATCACAGTGTTGGTGTTGTTTTGGGGAGTGGGGAACATCATCAACGACCTGGGCAGGCCGGAAAGGCTGCTGGATACGATTTTTCATGGGAAATTTCAGTCACCCCTTTTGTGGGATGTAGTCAGCATCAGCGCATATCTTATCTGTAGTAGTGTATATCTTTATCTTCCCCTGATCCCTGATATTGCCTTGTTGAGGGACAAATTTAAAGGCACAAAAAGAGGAAAGTTTTACCGAATACTGGCGATTGGCTGGAAAGGGACGGCGAAACAGTGGAAAATTCTGCAAAGGATGATTTCGTTGATGGCCATCCTGATCATTCCCATCGCTGTTTCGGTCCATACTGTTGTGTCCTATGTTTTCGCCATGACTATTCAACCTATGTGGCACAGTACGATTTTCGGGCCTTATTTTGTTACGGGTGCGATATTCTCCGGAATTGCTGCTTTGCTTATCGCGATGGTCGTTATCCGAAAAAGTTGTCACTTACAGGCCTATCTAAAACCCGTGCATTTCAACAACCTGGGATTGCTTCTTCTGGTGATGAGCATTCTCTGGTTCTATTTCACGTTTACAGAAAACCTCACTTCCTTTTATGGTGCCGAGCCATCCCATCTCGCAGTGTTTTATGCGAAACTCACGGGACCGTACGCTCCCTATTTCTGGTCTATGGTGTTTTTATGTTTTATCTTACCAATGGCCATTCTATCCAATCGAAAGACAAGAACCATACCCGGAATTTTTATCGTTTCCTGTGGCGTGATCGTGGGCATGTGGTTGGAGCGCTACACAATCGTCCTGCCAACGCTGATCAATCCCCGCCTGCCGATTGAAAGAGGAGTATATACTCCATCCTGGGTTGAACTCGCCATAACGGCAGCCTGTTTTGCGGCATTTATACTGCTGTACATTTTATTCGTTAAAATGTTCCCGATCGTTTCCATTTGGGAGATCAAGGAAGGCAAAGAATTGGGTGTTGAAGAAACAACAGCAAGAGTCAAAAGTTATCTTCCTGATACAGTCTTAGAAAAAAAATCGGGAGGCTCAGGTGCGAATGAGAACGATTCATCGTCGAGAAGGGAAAATGATCATGAGTAAAAGGAAAAAATCAATCTTAAATATTTTCCTGAAAGTATGCATCGGGATCATAATTGTCTCGAGTGCTATCCTTTTGACCCTCTCACAGGAAAAGGATGCTTATCCCCTTCCCGAAAATCCTCTGACTGGGGCAGAGATTTTCTTCAAAAAGGGCTGCATCGAGTGCCACACGGTTTGGGGGATCGGCAAGAGCTTCGGTCCCGACCTCACCCAGATCGGGATGGAGAAGGACTTTTTCAAGCTTACCGGAGCTCTCTGGAGTCATTCTCCCAAAATGATCGATGTTATGGAGGAAAGAGGAATCGAGCGGCCGGTTTTTTCGGCCGAAGAGATCGAGAGCTTGTTGGCTTACATCTATTATCTCGGCTTTATCGATGAAATGGGCGATTATTTAAAAGGGGAGGAGATTTTTACGAATAAAGACTGTTCCCGCTGTCATTCACTCGGGGGAACTCCTAGCAAATCAGGGCCTGACTTGGATAAATACGGTCGTTATGTCTCGCCAGTCTATATCGCTACCGCTCTCTGGAATCATAGTGCCACTGTCAGTCAGGCCATGCTTAATCAGTCCTTTGATGCACGAGAGATGTCTCACCTTCTCGCTTTCATTAAAGGAAATGCGGCCAATCAGGAGGGAGAAACCGTCTACATTCAACCCGGAAGTCCAAGGAAAGGACACAAGGTTTTTATGGAGAAACGCTGTGCCTCCTGTCACAGCCAGCAGGAATTTGATCTGTCGGAGAGCGATCTGCAAAAAAGTCTGACAGAGATCGTGGGTATGATGTGGAATCATTCCTCTTCCATGTGGCAGGAAATGAAATCCA
>DAOWCB010000232.1 GCA_030633795.1 Candidatus Aminicenantota bacterium
GCCAAGGAACACAATGTTCCCTTGATCGACGACCTGGGAAGCGGCGCTCTGGTGGATTTGGGTGAATATGGCTTGGAGACCGAACCCATGGTCCAACACAGCTTAAAAGCGGGAGCAGATGTTGCCTGTTTCAGCGGAGACAAGCTCATCGGCGGCCCTCAGTCAGGCATTATCGTGGGAAAAGCCGACATCATCAAAAGAATAAGAAAAAATCCTCTGGCCCGGGCGTTTCGCATCGGCAAGATGACCATCGCCGGGATGGAGGCGACACTCCGGTTATTCCGATCATCAGAAAAATTGAAGGAGAGGCATCCTGTTCACAAGATGTTCGCGCTCTCAATCCCAGAAATTGAGTCTCGGGCAAAAAAAGTTTTGAGAAATCTCAAAAAACAGATTCCGGAAGGCGTGGAGTTCTCTGTTGTGGAGGGAGGTTCTCAGGTCGGGAGCGGTTCTGTTCCTGTGCAAACCATGCCCACCAAGCTTTTGATGGTAAAACCAAAGGCTCTTTCGGCTGATAGCCTAGCCCGATCATTGCGCAACTATCGGCCCGCTGTCTTTCCGAGGGTGCAGAATGATGCCGTGCTGTTAGATTTCCGGACCATCCAGGAACAGGAAGACAAGGTTGTTTTGGATGCTCTTTTAGCAGTTCTTAAAAAAGGATAGGTTTATCATGGTCGACAAGGAAAAAAGAAGACGGATCATGCAGCGTTCGATCAAACTCGGGCACTGCATCTGCAATCCCAAAGAGCCCTGCCCTTGTGATGTTTTTAAACAGAAGAACGTTTGTTTGTGCGCAGGGGAAAGATTGGAAGAGGTGTCGGAGAACGTGCCCCTGACCCAGTTTGTAGAGAATGCCGGGTGCGCTTCGAAAATCAACCAGACTGACCTTAAGATCGTGTTGGCGGGCCTCCCGGCCATATCGGACCCGAGGGTTCTTGTCAGTGCCGATACCTGCGACGATGCCGGGGTGTACAAGCTTACAGACGATTTAGCCCTGGTCCAGTCGGTCGATGTGTTCACTCCCAACGTGGATGATCCGTACATCTTCGGGCAGATCGCTGCCGCCAATTCCCTCAGTGACATCTATGCCATGGGGGGCAAACCGGTGACCGCCCTGTCGATCGTCGGGTTTCCGATCGAGACCATGAGCCATAAGATCATGAACCAGATGTTGCGCGGCGGGATCGACAAGATGAAGGAAGCCGGCGTCGAGGTGATCGGTGGCCACAGCATCAAGGATACCGAGATAAAATTCGGGTTTGCTGTGACAGGCGTCATCGACCCGAAAAAGATCATCACCAACGACAAGGCTCAACCCGGAGATGTTTTGATCCTGACAAAGCCCATCGGAACTGGTGTCATCAGTTTTGCCAGTCAATTGGACCGGGCATCCAAGGAACACATGGAAGTCATAGGCCGATCCATGGCCGAGCTCAACAAAGTGGCGGCCGAAACCATGGTCGAAGCCGGCGTGATAACAGCGACGGATATTACAGGTTTTGGGCTGATGGGACATCTGAGCGAAACGGTTGCCCAGAGTGGTGTCACGGTGGAAATTTATGTGGACCAGGTTCCTTTCTTCGATGGGGTTTTGGACTTTGTGCGAGAAGATCTGATTTCTGGCGCCATCGAGAGAAACCGGGAATATGCGGCTCAGTTCGTTGAAGTTGGAGAAGGAGTGAGCGAAGAAGTGGAAATTGCCCTTTATGATCCCCAGACTTCCGGAGGATTTCTAATCGCAGTAAAGAAAGGGCATGCAGAAATGTTGGTCACAAAACTCAGGGAAAAAGGATCGAACTCAGCAGTCATCATCGGCAAAATCATTGCCAAATCAGAGGGAAAAATCATATTGATGAAAAATCCCTCCTTAAAACAATAGACAGGATAAATCCTGCTGCAAATGTTGCAGCGAAGAATAAAAATTGACAATCTAAGGCATAACCTCTATATTAGAAAACAATGAAAAGTTTTTTTTACTTGAGGAGGTAAGCATGAAAAAGTTGTTTGTTCTACCTCTTTTCCTCATTTTTTTGTCTTCATTTGCAGTCTCTCAGAACTGGTTCCAGGGCAGCCTGGATGATGCTGTCGCAAAAGCGAAAAGCGAAGACAAACTGGTTCTGATCGACTTCTTCTCGGATGGTTGAGGGTCCTGCGTACTGCTGGATCAGCAGTTTTTTCAAAACAAAAAATTCCAAGAGTTTTTGAACTCTAATTTTGTTCTTTTCCGAGCTGAAAGAGGAGATAAAATAGGAGACGAGGTTTACAAAAGGTTCAACATTCGAGTCACGCCGACGACCTTGATGCTGGACAAGGATGGCTCAGAGTACGATTGGCATGTCGGGTACGGCCCCCCACCGGAAAAGTTCCTCGAGACCATCGAAAAAAGTGTCAAGGGAATTGACACGTTCAAGTCCATATCCGAAGCATATGCCAAAGATCCCAAAAACATTGAAGCGGTTTTTAAACTTGCGCGTAAATACGACAGTAAATACGAGCAGGAAAAAGCCAAGGAGCTGTACAAGGAAGTTTTGGCCCTCGACCCGGACGGAAAAAAAGGAACGACGGATTATCAGGAAGAAAAGGTCACCTTCACCGAATATGCCGAATTCTCGATAGGAGCCATGTCGGCATTTGCTCGTAAAATTGATCCAACACCTCTCCAGGCCTTCATCAAGAAATATCCGGAAAGCCCATTGAAGAAATCTGCATACCAGTACTTAAGTTCTTATTATGGGAGGCAGGCATCCAAAGAAGAAGCACAGAAATTTTTTGAAGCGTACACATCCAAGTATCCCGATGACCCTTACGTTCTCCGCTCTTACATCTCAAGAATCATCAGGGATAAAGACAACATCGATAAAGGTATCGAGCTGGCAGAAAAGATCAAAGATGTCATGAAATACAATCCTGATCCCCGATACCAGAATTACCTTGCACAGCTTTATATGCTAAAGGATAACAAAGAAAAGGCAGATGAAGTTTATGGAAAAAGGTTCATGGAGGGGCAGGTTTCTCGGCTCACATCTGGCCTCATGCAATACGCCAGCTTCTGGATTGGTCAAAAAGATCACACAGAAAGTGCAGAGGAAATGATGGAATTGGCGCTGAAGATAGACCCGGACAGGTGGTACAACTTCCGGACGGCTGCGCAGAACTACATAAAATTGGAAAATCATGATAAAGCCCAAGAAATTTTCGGGCCCGAGTTTATTGCCAAACATCAAGATAATGCCAGTGTTTTGAACAGTTATGCGATGTTTTGGGCTGCCCAAGGGAAAAACTTGGAAAGCGCCCTTGCCAGTGCAAAGAAATCGATCGAAGTGGAAGAAGCCTATTACAATTGGGACACTTTGGCCACAGTGTATAAGAAAATGGATAAGCTTGAAGATGCGCTCAAGGCTGCGGTAAAGGCCCACGAATTGGCAGATGATCAGATAAAAGCCAGATATGAAAGCAAAATTCAGCAAATAAAGAAAGCCATAGAAAAAAATAAGAAAAAATAGAAGCATAATCCTCTACTTGGCTATTTTCTTGACTTTTCAGGTATCGAAGTATATCTTTCTCCATTATGTTGAAGTGTATAATTCAATCAAAATCATGGTA
>DAOWCB010000054.1 GCA_030633795.1 Candidatus Aminicenantota bacterium
CCCCATTCGCGGTATAACTAATACAGCTTCATGGGCCGATGCCTCGCATCCATTAATGCTAGGGTGGGGTGGGGGGTCTAGGTTCGTGCATAATCCAGGTTAACAGGTAATGGATATTTTTTAAAATCAGAAGCTTTGACTAAATAGTGGAAATATGACTTATTGTTTCTGGTTGTCGATTAACCACATCTTAAGTTCTGCCAGTATCCGGGCCTTTATCCTCTTTTCCAGCTCTCTCTGCACGCCCAGTATTTCTTTTTTGACCAATTCCCGGACTTTTTCATCCAGCTCAACTTTCATTTCGGCGGTTGAACCCAAGTCCCAAACAGGCTCCTCAGGAAGAGTCATCGGGATTTTTCTCTCCTCGATGGCGGTTCGCACCTTTTGAACCAAAGCATCCGAATCGAAAGGCTTCTGAAGAAGTTGATCGTATTCGAAACTTTCCAACCTCTCCTTATCCAATGGTTCAAAGGCCTCTTTGATCAGTATCAGAGGCACTTGATTAAAGGCTTCCTGATTTTTGATGTGTTCACCCAATTCATAACCATCCTTTTGGGGAAGCGAAAGGTTCAGGAGAATGGCATCTGGATTTATCTGGCTAAGAGAATCCAAAACTTCTTGTCCATCGCTAAAAGGGAAGATTTCAAATTCTGAGGTGGGAAAGGATATTTGGATGAGCTTTTGAATGGAGGGAGAATCATCGGCAACAAGTATTTTGTAGTTCATCAGGTTTATTTATACTCTATATAAACTGATTTTTCACCGAGCAAATTCTCGACATCTTTGGTGAGTTCTTCTGAAGGGACGACACCCTGTATCTCTCTCGACTGAGCGACCATCCGGTAGGAATGGGGGGCCTCCAGTTCGAAGATCACAGGACATTGCCCCCTGTACTCATTCAGAATAGTTTTTAGTTCTTCGAAAACAGTCTCCTCGATGCCCGGAAGAAAAATCCTCAGCACCACTCTCTTGGCTTGTTTCTGGAATGCCTCCCCCAGAGGCATGATCTGCAGCAGGTGAATTCGCCGACTCTCTCCCTCCCCTAAAAATTTCCCCTTGATCCAAACGAGCTGGTCTGCTCTCAAATACTCATAATTCTTTTGATAGCTGTCCGGAAAAACGACCACTTCGATGCGGCCGCTCAGGTCTTCAAGCTGCAGTGTAGCCATCCTTTCCTCCTTTTTTGTCCTTAGCTGCTTCACGGAGGAAATGATACCTGCAACTTTGATCTCACTGTTAAAATCCAACTCATCATCCAACTGGCTAATTGTGTGAGAGACAAGACGATTCAACTGTTTTCCATAATGTGTTAGAGGGTGTCCCGTGATGTAAAAGCCCAAAACATCCTTTTCATAGGAGAGCAACAAGGATTCATCCCATTCCCTCATTTCCTGAACTTCTGGAGGGATCTGGGGCGATTCGATGTGCCCCTTCCCAAAAAGAAGATTTTGTTTGGAAGATTTGATCTTTTGGATTTCATGGGAATAGTCGATCATATTGTCGACAAGATGAAACATCTGGGATCTTTTCCACTTCAGGAAATCGAGCGCCCCAGCTTTGATCAAGCTTTCGATGACCTTTCTATTTATGGTTTTGGGGCTTGCTTCATCAAAAATATCGAACGGAGAAGAAAAGCGCCCTTTTTTCTTCCTTGTATTTATCAAAGTTCTGATGGCTCCTTCTCCAACATTTTTGATGGCAGAGAGCCCAAAGCGGATGTTCCCTTCCGAGACGGTGAAATTGAAGTCACTTTCATTTATGTCCGACTGGAGCACTTCGATCCCCATTTCTTTACATTCGTTCATATATTTGACCACTTGGGATGTCACTCCTCTTTCCGCCTCAGATGTGAGGAGAGCAGCCAAAAAATAGACAGGATAGTGGGCTTTCAGAAAGGCCGTGTGGTAGGCAAGAAATGCATAGGCAGCACTGTGGGATTTATTGAATCCGTATCCGGCGAAATGTTTGATCAGCTCAAAAATCTTGCTAGACTTGGCCGGCGAAAGGCCTTTTTCCTTGGATCCCCGTGCAAACCTTTGCTTCTGCGCTTTCATCACTGAGGTAATCTTTTTCCCCATGGCTTTCCTCAAAAGGTCCGCTTCAGCCATGGAATACCCAGCCAGCTCGGTCGCGATCTGCATCACCTGTTCCTGATAGACAATTATCCCTTTGGTCTCTTTGAGGATAAGCTCCAGTTCCGGGAATTCATAACTGATCCTGTCGGGATGATTTTTACGTTTGACAAATTCATCCGTCATGCCGCTTTGCAATGGGCCGGGCCGATACAAGGCATTCATGGCAATCAGGTCCCTCAGCGTTTCAGGTTTGTAATTCCGGAGCAGGTCTTTCATCCCAGCACTTTCAAACTGGAATACGCCATCTGTGTTACCCGATTGGAAAACCTCGAAGGTTTTTTTATCATCCAAGGGAATATGGTCCATATCGATCTCTTTTCCACTGTCCTTTTTTACCAGTTCCACAGTATCCTGGATAACGGTGAGGTTGCGAAGCCCCAGCAAGTCCATCTTCAGAAGCCCGATAGCTTCAATATCCCCCATCGGAAATTGGGTGGTTATTTCTCCCTTGACGGATTGATACAAAGGCATAAACTCCACAAGAGGTTTGGGAGTGATGACGATCCCGGCAGCATGAATGGAAGGATGGCGGACCTGCCCCTCCAGTTTCTGAGCGACCGATAGCAGATGGGCGATTTTTGCATCCTTATCTCTCAACTCTCGCAGTTGAGGGAGATTTTTCAAAGCCCCTGCTATCGAGGAATCCGGACCGAACGGGGGAATCATCTTGGCAATCCTGTCCACTTCCGGAAGAGGAACTTCTAGAGCCCTCCCCACATCTCGTACGGCCTGGCGAGCCGCCATAGTCCCGAAGGTGATGATCTGGCAGACATTCTCCCGCCCGAATTTCTCTGTGACATAGGAAAGGACTTCATCCCTTCGTCTTCCACAAAAATCGATGTCGATATCCGGAAGACTGATTCGTTCCGGATTCAGGAATCGCTCGAACAAAAGATCGTACTCAAGAGGATCTATAGCCGTGATTCCCAAAGAAAAGGCTAGAAGGCTGCCTGCCGCAGATCCTCTTCCTGGGCCCACAGGGATTTCTCTCGTGCGTGCCTCACGGATCAAGTCCCAGACAATCAAGAAATACCCTTCGAATCCCATTTCTTTGACGAGCCTTACTTCCTTTGCCAGCCTCTTTTCATAGGCTTGACGCCCGGGGAGTTCTCCCTGTTCAATCCGAGGAGATAACATGGCCATCTTTTCCTCGAATCCCTGTTTGATGACCTGATCAAAATATTCTTCCAGAGAACTATCCCCCGGCGGATTAAAATTCGGCAAAAAATACCCAGAATGAGGGAAGTCAAAATTGCACTTGGCTGCAATTTTGGTCGTGTTCTGGATTGCTTCAGGCGTCTCCTTGAAAAGTTCCATCATCTCATCGTGCGACTTGAAATAGAATTCCTGGGTGGCAAAACGGATTCTGTCCTGGTCCGTGACTTTTTTATTCGTCTGGATACACAGAAGGATATCCTGGCTTTCATGATCTTCTTTGCGGAAATAATGGACATCGTTTGTTGCAACTAAGGGGAGATTGAGCTTTTTGGCCAGCCTCACAAGAAGAGGATTGATCTCCTTTTGAGCCGGGATTCCATGATCCATCAGTTCGATATAAAAATCCCCTGGAGCAAAAAAGGCGGCATACTCGAGAGCTGTCTCCTCAGCCTTATCTGCCAATCCTAATCCCAGATTATGACTGATCTCTCCCTTGAGACAGGCTGACAGACCGATCAGTCCCTCGCTGTGTTGAACCAACAGCTCCTTATCGATACGAGGCTTGTAATAAAAACCTTCCAGGTATGCTTTTGTGATGAGCCGACAAAGATTCCCGTATCCTTTTTCGTCCTTGACAAGGAGAACCAGATGGAAGTATCTGGGCCCCTTTTGGTCGGGAGATTTTTCGAACCGGCTTTCGGGAGCCACATAGATTTCACATCCCAGGATGGGTTTGATCTTTTTTTCCTTTGCCTGTCTAAAAAAACTCACAGCTCCAAAAATATTGCCGTGATCGGTTAGGGAAACGGCAGGCATCTTGTTTTCGTAGGCGGCCTCCACGAGCGCAGATGTTTTGAGCGCCCCATCGAGAATGCTGAATTCTGAATGATTGTGAAGGTGAAGGAATGTCGATTCCATGCTCATTCCCACTCTATGGTCCCCGGTGGTTTTGTTGTTATGTCATACACAACGCGGTTGACTCCATCCACCTCGTTCACGATGCGACTGGAGATTCTAGAAAGGACATCGGTATTAGCAGGGTACCAATCAGCCGTCATCCCGTCCACACTGCGAACCAGCCGGAGCACCACCACTCTTTGGTATGTGCGCCGGTCACCCATCACCCCCACGGATTTGACCGGTAATAAAACTGTGAAAGCTTGCCACAGCTTGTTGTACAGCCGCGCTTTTTTTATTTCTTGAATCAAGATCTCATCGGCCTCCCGTATGATCTTCAGTCTTTCTCTCGTCACCTCGCCCACGATCCTAACAGCCAGTCCTGGCCCGGGAAAGGGGTGCTGAAGGATAAATTCTTTCTCCACACCGAGCTTTCTGCCCAGCTCTCTGACTTCATCTTTGAACAACTCTTTTAAAGGTTCGACCAATCGGAAAGACAAATTTTTGGGCAATCCCCCGACATTATGATGGGACTTGATCTTAGAGGAGGGGCCTTTCACAGGATTACTCTCAATGACATCGGGATAAATCGTTCCTTGAGCCAAAAATGTCACCTTTCCGATTTTTTTAGCTTCTTGCTCGAAAATCCGGATGAACTCCTTGCCGATAATTTTTCTCTTCCTCTCCGGAGAAATGATCCGTTCAAGCTTCTCCAGGAATGACTTAGAGGCATCCACGCCGATAACGTTCAGCGAGAATTGAGGCCTAAAGCTTTTCAACAATTCCTGGAACTGTCCCTTTCGCAGCAGGCCATTATCGACAAATATGCAGGTAAGACGATCTTTTATCGCTTTATGAATGAGCAGAGATGTCACCAGAGAATCAACACCTCCGCTCAAACCACAAATGACTCTTTCCTTCCCGACTTGATCCCGAATTTCCTGGACTTTTGCCTGGATAAACGAGCCCATTTTCCACTCTTTTTTTAGGCCTGCTTGCCGAAAGAGAAAATTCGCGAGAACTCGCAAGCCTTGCGTGGTGTGGATAACCTCCGGGTGGAACTGAACACCAAAAATTTTCTTTTTTTGCGACTCAATCACAGCCGCATGGCAACTAGAGGTCTTTCCAGAGATAAGGAATTCAGGCGGGACATCATGAATCCTGTCCCCATGGCTCATCCAGACCTGCCCTCGATCCTTGATGCCGGAGAGCAGTCCTTTTCTGTCTTTCACTTCCAAGTGCGCAAAACCATATTCCCTTTTTTTTGAAGGTTTGACCTTTCCCCCTAAAACATGAGCCATGATCTGGAGGCCGTAACAGATACCGAGAATCGGAATCCCCAACTGAAAAATCTCTTCAGAAATCGCAGGAGATTCTGGGGCGTAAACGCTTTGGGGACCCCCAGAGAGGATAATGGCTCCAGGATTCTCTGTTTTGATCCTGGATAGGGGTAGATTGAAAGGGAATATCTCAGAATACACGCCCAATTCTCTTATCTTTCGTGCGATCAATTGGGTGTATTGCGAGCCAAAATCGAGAATACAAACCTTATCCATGCGTCGATTCTAACAATTGCAAGAATGAATGAAAAGGGTGAAATTGCTTTCTTAACAAACTTTTTTAATTTATAATGAAACATCGAGAAATTTCTGGTAAAGATGAAGGTTTGCCCCTGGAGAAGAACATGGATTGGGAAAAGATCTCAACAGAATTAAGCACGGACACACCGTCAAAAATCATCCTCCTCGTGATGGACGGACTGGGCGGGCTTCCACACAACGGGAAAACCGCACTGGAAGCTGCCCTCACTCCACACTTGGATAACCTTGCAGCGAAAAGCGCGTGTGGCCTGTCAGAGCCTGTTTTCATGGGAATCACACCGGGAAGCGGGCCCGCTCATCTCTCGCTTTTTGGGTACGATCCCCTAAAGCACACACTGGGAAGAGGCATCCTGGAAGCTCTTGGGTTAGGGGTGGAGGTCGGGAAGAACGACATGGTCGCCCGTGGCAACTTTGCCACACATAAAGAAAATATGATCACAGACAGGCGGGCAGGAAGAATTCCGACCTCCGAAAATGTGCAACTCTGTGAAAAAATCAATGCTTTCTTAGAATCCCGGGAAGAACCACGAATAAAGGTGTATCCGGGAAAGGAACACCGATTCGTCGTCAAATTCAGCGGTGAGAATCTTTGCGATGCGCTGAGCGATGCCGACCCCCAAAAAGAAAACAAGCCCCGCGCATACAGCCAACCCCTAGATGATGAGGCACAAAAAACAGCCCAAGTGGTCAATTCTTTTCTGGATGATCTGACAGATTTCCTGAAAGATTCAACTCCGGCAAACACAGCGCTTCTTCGCGGTTTTTCCAAGCATCCTTCCCTTCCGTCAATGCAAGATCTGTACAAACTCAGACCTGTGGCCTTGGCCAACTATCCAATGTACAAAGGGTTGGCCAAATTAATCGGGATGGCAATCGTCGATGCGGGACCGGAGATAGAAGACCTGTTCGATGCCCTTGATGATATCTATTCGGACTACAATTTTTTCTATATTCATGTGAAAAAACCCGATGCCGCAGGAGAGGATGGCAACTATGATGCCAAAAAGGCGGCCATCGAAGAAACCGACACTTACATACCTCGCCTCATGGGCAAAAACTCTGATGTGTTGGTCGTGACATCCGACCATTCCACCCCCAGTTCTCTCAAATCACACTCCTGGCATCCCAACCCGTTTATGCTTCATGGTCCAACAGCTATGCCAGACGCCGTTGCCCGATTTTCTGAACGAACCTGCTCTCAAGGTTATCTGGGACGGTTTCAAGCCATCTACGCCATGCCCCTCATGCTGGCACATGCCGGGAAGCTGAAAAAGTATGGCGCATAACGGTTTAACAAAAATGAAAAGAAAAGGCGTGCTGTCTTTCGGTTTAGCCTTGCTGTTGGTTTCATCCGTTTCCTTATCTCTCCAAAAAGACGATCGCGTCGAAATATACGACCTTCGGTACTTCACCCATCCTACGTTCACACGGATCGTCGTAGACATCGGGACACTCCGAGAGTACAGCCCCCACGAGCTGCCCTCTCCGGACCGGATCTTCGTGGATATCTACCAAGCCAAACTCAATCCCATTTTGCACAACAAAACCTATCTGGTGAAAAACGATTACATCAACCAGATCCGAATCGCCCAAAAGTCACCCAACACAGTCCGCGTTGTCGTGGACATCGATTTTAACAGGGTCAAACGTTTCCAGGTTTGGCCGGCCTTCGATCCCTTCAGGATCGTCATCGATATATATCCCTCAGAAACCGGCTTTGATGTTTCGACAGAAAAACCCCCTCAACCCGCTCAACCCACAAAAGAGGGATACAGCATGGCCCGACAGCTCGGTTTGGGTATTCAGAAAATCGTGATCGATCCGGGACATGGTGGAAAGGATCCTGGCGCCATAGGAAAAAGTGGGACCATGGAGAAAATAATCGTCCTGGATATCTGCCAGCGCTTGAAAAAACTTCTCGGTGCCAATAATGGCCTGGAAGTCATCATGACCAGAGAATCGGATATTTATGTCCCGGTGGAAAACCGGACGGTCATAGCCAACCAGAAGCAGGCTGATCTGTTCGTTTCTGTGCATGCCAACGCAAATCCGAGCAAAAAACGATCGGGGGTGGAAACCTTTTATCTCAA
>DAOWCB010000267.1 GCA_030633795.1 Candidatus Aminicenantota bacterium
ACCAACAAAAACCGCTACTACATAGGAAACGACGGAGGGTCCTCTTTGACCCACGATCATGGGAAAAACTATATCTTTTTCGATAACCTTCCCATTAGCCAGTTCTACGCTGTCGGTGCAGACATGCGCGATCCTTATTATGTCTACGGCGGACTCCAGGACAACGGCTCTTGGGGCGGTCCTTCCATGAGCCGAGAGAGCGCGGGCATCCTAACCGACCACTGGTTCCGGATCGGAGGAGGCGATGGATTTTACTGTGCCGTCGACCCGACGGACTGGCGCACCGTGTATATCGAGAGCCAGCAGGGAAACATCAGCCGTGTGAACGTAGAAACCCGGGAATCACAATTTATCAGGCCGAGAAAAGAAAACATCATCAACTATGATGCCTATGTGACCGAGGATATCCTGAAGATGCAGGAAAAAGCCGATTGGGGCAAGGATAATCCCTTCCGTTTCAACTGGAACTGTCCAATCATCATCTCCCCTCACGATCCGAAAACAATATTTTTCGGAGGGAATTTTCTGTTCAAGACTACTGACCGCGGCGAATCTTGGGAAATCATCAGCCCAGATCTTTCCACCAATGATCCTGTCAAGATCGACAGGAAAACCGGCGGTCTCACTGCCGATGTTACAGGAGCAGAAAACCACTGTTCGATCGTCACCGTCTCTGAATCACCGCTCAAACCGGGGATCATATGGGCCGGAACCGACGATGGAAACGTCCAACTCACCCAAGACGGTGGCAAGAACTGGATCAATGTTCGGGCCAACTTTAAAGGAGTTCCTGATGGAATCTGGGTCAGCCGTGTGGAGGCATCCCACTATGCTGAGGGTACCTGTTATGTGACCTTCGACGGCCACCGCAGCGACAATTTCATGCCTTGGGTGTTTAAAACAATTGACTTCGGGAAAACCTGGACCAGCATCCGCAGCAACCTTCCCGATGGCCAAGTAGCCTATGTCATCCGTGAGGATCACAAGAACAAAAACCTGCTCTTCTTGGGCACAGAGTTTGGGCTTTTCATCTCGACTAACGGCGGCAAAACATGGGATCGTTTCATGAACAATCTGCCTACAGTCGCTGTTCACGATCTGATGATCCATCCTCTTCATAATGATTTGATAGCCGGCACCCATGGCCGCGGCATCTGGATTTGCGACGACATCACACCTCTCCAGCACAGAAACATAGAGATCGACGCCTCACCAGCCTATCTTTTTGATCAACGGATTGCCACACAATGGAGGAGCATCAGCCGGGGGGGATCCAGGGGTCAATTTTTGTTTCAAGGGGAAAATCCTCCCCGCGGAGCCATGGTCAGCTACTATTTGGGAGCTAACGCCAAAGATGCCAAGCTGATTATTTCTGATTGGAAGGGCGAGCAAACAATGGAGGTCGAACTGAAGGATCAATCCGGTATCAACAAATATCTCTGGCCGTTCCAGTTCAATCCGCCCGAGTTGAACGAAGAAGAAAAGGCGCTTTTCGACAAATATACAAAAGCTACAGAATGGGAAGAAAGAAGGGAAATCGGCAACAAACTCAGAGAATCCCTCGAGAAACGGGGGCTGAAATTTGCCGGCATCAACAGGAGAACCCAGAAGCTAAATCCCATCCCGGCCGAACCAGGCGTGTACAAAGTGACTCTGACAGTAAACGGAAAATCCCTAATCAAGTCTCTCACCGTGCGCACAGACCCGATGTTCGATTGAAGCTGACTAAGCCGAATTCTTCATATATAACACGGATTGATAAGCGAATTCTCACCCGAACCTCTCAGGCATGCCCTCTCCGGTTACTGGTCAAGACGAATAAACGAGGAACACCGTCTCGTCTATAAGGTCAAAGAGGATTCGCTGTTCATCGCCCAGCACCGGTATCATTATTGACAACCGGGATACAGAATTGAGTTTTAGTCGATTCCCTCCGCAGAAAATCTGTAAGACACGCAAAGTCCACGGGCGAACTGGATAACGTGAGCACCCAGGAAAATCTTGTTGCCAGCAGCACTCACAATTTCGATCCTGTGCAGAGCACAGAATCTGCCCAAATCCAAAACCACATCTCTCAGGCACTCCAAAAGATTTCCCCCAAGGAAAGAACCGTTTTTGCCCCGCGGCTGCCCTCAAGAATGTCGTCGAAAAAGACGAGGATACAGTTATTCAGAAACGGGCTGTTTATGCCTTGGAGGACCTTCCTGATGATTAAGGAATCCCCTACCTCGTGGATATCGCCAAGACCCACCGCAAATTGACTATCCTCAAAGCAGCTATTTATTGCCTCGGAGACAGCGACGATCCGCGCGCACTCCAAGCCCTCATCCAAATCATAAAAAATAACCGATAGAATACTCTCCTAACATTTTAGCTTCAGATGCTCCCTGTCTCCCAATTCTCTGGAAGGTTTTTTGATAAAACATGTGAAAGTTTGTTTTTTTTGATGAGCTGGTGGGCCTTGTTATCGAAGGTTAGCCACATGCCGTTTAATTCTTTTGCCAATGCCGCATAACAAGCGTCATATCCGGTAAGTCCCCTATTCGCAAAAACAGATGCCCGACGGGCAAGGCCTTCGGTCATGGGATAACGCAATATACCACAATTGAGAACAGGAATCATGCCTTTGAGGAATGCCTCATTTCCTTGTGGATGGAGCCGATTTAAGACGGCATACACCTCAAAACTAAAGAGCTCAGGCACGGCAAATCTCTCCGGTTGGGAAAGCATCTTTTCGAGGACAAGATCAGCATTGGGATGGCTTTCTTGCTCGATAAACCACCGAACTGCGACGGAAGCATCGACTACCCAGATCATAGTTCGTATCCTCTCAATTCACGAAGTACCTCGACGCTGTCTTTGGCCCCACGTCTTTTTGCCCTCGATCCTTTGATGGTATCCAGCACACGTTTTTTTTCTTCCTCGGCCTGATAGTCGAGAAATCTTTTTTTGAACTGTTCAGGAGTGATGAGGACCGCTTGAATTTTTCTCCCCTTACTGACCAGGATAGGTTTCCCGGTCTTATTCAACTCCTCCAGTACTTCACCCAGATGGTTCCTGATCTTTAAAGCATTTACCGTTTTCATGATATCCCTCAAAATCTAGATTGTAACAGACACCTATCTTTATAAGGGATTATACTATTGATGTCAAGTGTAGACGTGCATATACACATCTATTCTTCGTAGCCGATGGGTTCCCATTTGAGAACCGTCGCTTTCTTTGCATAAGGAATTTCATACAATTCAATCGTCTCGTTCCGCAATTGTATAATC
>DAOWCB010000278.1 GCA_030633795.1 Candidatus Aminicenantota bacterium
CCTGCCAGATTGCCGCATAAAGTTCGCCCATATAATCACCGAGCTTCAATTTTCTACCCGTCGTTCTTATCTCGTTGTCCTGAATGCGATGCAGCCTCATCGGATCGTACAGCATCCGGATGATATTCTGGTAGAAATTCTTCATGTAATACGCAAGGGAAAAATCGAGTCTGAACCTTCCCTGGTTCACGGCTTTCTGGATATCACCCAAATTTTCAAAATCGAAATGGCGATCGATCTGCAATTTTTGGATGAATTTTGGATCAAACTTAAAAGCATCTGGAGTCAATAAATTTGCCTTGATGATATCCAAGGCCCGACTTTGCTTTTCATACTCCACAACTTCGAAAGGCAGGACGTTTCCGGGATCGCCTACGTGGGCCCTCACATGATAAATGCCACCGATCCATTTCACGATACGAGACATTGCCTGGAAATAACTGAAAAGAGTGGACTGGAAAGCTGAACGGAAATAAACATAACTCTTTCCTTCAAACAAAGCCCTCTCCTCCAGTTGTGTCCAAAGATCTGTTGTTCGTTTCACTTCCTGTTCCGCATATCCTAGAGGATCATCACCCAAATCCCAAGTGATACACGTAGGGTCGATGCTCATCGAAAATGGCCCCCAATCGTAAGCATCCTCATCAGCCCCGTAGATCAATTCCGGCTCATTCGAACGGGATGCGATTTTTTCCAGCACCAGGAGTTCTTCATCGGGAGTTTTTCCATCAACTGGCTTGTAACCATACTCGATAACCCAATAATCCCAAGCTCCTATGGTCTTTTGCCAATAGTCTCCCTGTTTTACTCCTTTGGGGGCCAGATTCGAGGGCAGGTATTCCATGATGGAATTCCCTATCGATTCCTTCTCGGTTATTTTGGTATTATGAAGATCTTCAAGCGCAATGGTCGTCGAACCTTTGAAATTATGCCGCAATCCCAGAGTATGGCCGACCTCGTGACAGGCCAAAAACTTGAAAAAGTCATACAAGTATTCTTTGGGAACTTCCTGGATATTATTGATCTCCCTGTTTATGAGCATATTCAAAATACCATAATCCCGCTGGAAACCCATCATCATGTTGTCCTGGTACCACAGATTAGTCCTCCCCGGAAGCAAGTTCTTCTGATCCCCCGAGAAAAGGGCATTGAGCGGTGACTCGAACACGGCATAACTGAAGATGAAATTCATGGGGGCAAACATCACCACATCAGCATCCAGGATCTGACCGGTATAAGGATTCATCCTTGAAGGTCCGAAAGCCCCTCCTCCGACTCCACCCAGCGAAACGACCCAACGGATGGTATTATACCGGATGTCGGCCGGATCCCACTCGGCATCATCGGGCATCTGCTTGACCACGATGGCATTCTTGAATCCAGCTTTTTCAAAAGCACTATTCCATTCCAAAAGGCCATCACGGATCGGTTTTCTGAATTCCAGGGGTATCGTGTTTTCGAGCCAAAAAACGATAGGTTTTTTTGGTTCGGAGATTGCCGCATTCGGATTCTTTTTTTCCAAGTGCCATCGATTGATATAACGAACGGCCGTGCCGTCTAAACCAAGCCTGTCAAAGTCATAGACTTTGGTGTTGAAGTAGCCAACACGATCATCGGCCAGCCTAGGCATATACCCATTGTTCACCGGGACTTCGGAGATGGAGTAGCGCACATGGGCCGTGAACACACTAGAGTCAGGCACACTGGGTTCGGACCGAGGTTTTGCCGAGGACACTGTATAGCGAACCTCCAACTCGACATTTTTGGGAAAGGCCTGGACCTTACCCCATACGGTTCGTTTCTTATCCACAGAATATGGGTTTTTTTGACTGCTGTACATCCTCCCAAGGTTCGCTAAATCTGATAGGAACATATCATCGAGGGAAACCAAAATGCTCTTCCTTTCCGGGTGAGGTTCGCTTTCTATCGTGAAGACATGGACAATGGATTCAGGAACGACGTTATGAAGAGAACGCTTATATTGGGGCGATTTTTCTGCTGTATAGCGGGGATTTTTCCAAACAAGCAAAACTTTCTTTTCGAGTTTCTCCCATATAAAGACTTTATCGGCAAGATAACTTCCTGCTCCTCCGTAACCGACGGAAGTCCACAGGGTAGAGAAGAACAGAAACTTTTTGCCGAACTGGTTAGGAAGAACCTCCAGATAGAGTTTGTCTTCCTTCATGTAGAGATTGAAGAGACCCTCCATTTTTTTAGCATCTTTGACAACGTCCTCGTAAGTTTTCTCCTTTTTTTCTGGTGGTTTTTTCTCTTCCGGTTTTTTTTCCTCTTGCTTTTTTGCCTTTGGATCTTGTTCATTTTTTTCCTGCTGTAAGGAATCAAAGCTGAACGCTGCTGATAATAAAAAAACCAGACAGAAAAGGACAATCAATATTGTTTTTTTCATAAATGCACCTCCATAAATTTTTAGGGGAGACAGGAATCTTTTCGATGTGTGAAAATATATCCCAAAAGAACCTGTTCCCTGCCTATTCAGTATAAAAAATGGAGAGGTATGTCAAGATTTGTTATTAACCCATATGAAGTCCTTCGACGATCAAGGAGTTGACTCGGGAGCCGATGTCGATACCGCGGCGGCAGGAGGCTTTACAGCTGTAGCAATCCCGGCAAACATTCAATCCTTTCTTTTCCGGCAGTTCGGCTATGGTTGTTCGTGCTTGGACAAAATTTCCATACCCCGCGGCATACATGTAGGCCCGCATCAGGTTGGGAACAGCAACATTATTCGGGCATGTGGGCACACAGGAGCGACAGTTCTGGCAGAACAGAGTACCCCGCATGGATGCGGCTAGCTGGAGGTCTCTCTGTTCCTGTTTCGTAAGCGTCAAGTCGTTCATCACTCCCATGTTCATGTCCAGCTGCGCGAATGTGGTTATACCCGGAATCGTCGTGCACACATTTTCATCGTTCAGCACCCACTTGAGGGCTGCCTGGTGGTTGATTTCGGTATCAGATTCTTTCTGAAGTTGTGCACCCCCCTGAGTTTTCATGGCAATGACTCCCACTCCTTTATTAACTGCATGCGCAATCGCGTTTTTTATTTCTTCTTTTTCCTCTAGGACATAGTTGTAAGCCGCAAGAACCACATCGTATATTCCCGCATCGGTGGTGGCTTGAATGACATTCGCCACATCTGTATGGGTGGAGGTTCCAATGAATCTTACCTTTCCCTGTTTTTTGACATTGACCATGGCATTCATAAG
>DAOWCB010000009.1 GCA_030633795.1 Candidatus Aminicenantota bacterium
AAGAGACATGCATTGCTTTTTCAAAATTATCAAAAATATCTTTTTCGTCTTGCATTTTGTTTCTGCATTAAAAGGATTTGGAAAGGATGATTCTATCTCGACCTTTCTTTTTTGCCGAAAGAAGAGCATTATCACTAGCTTGAATAAGTCCCATTTTTGACACTTGGAGGAACTTCTCATTGGAAGCACACCCGATGCTGATGTTGATTCTCAAGGAACCTACATTGGTGGGTATCTTTTCGTTGGCGACTGAGTCATAAAGTCGCTTTGCGATATTTTTAGCCTCCTCGTTGGCGCAGTTAGGAAGGACGACAAGAATTTCGTCTCCTCCATAACGACCGATCCTATCATAGGGCCGGATTGCGTTTTTTAACCGGTCTGCCACTTGGACGAGTACCTCGTCTCCGATCAAATGGCCGTAGCGGTCGTTTATTCGCTTGAAATGATCGATATCGATCATCACCACTCCGGTCGGAGTGTTTTCTCTCTCTCCTCTTTTTAATTCTGTGTCTAAAACATCAAAAATCTTGTTTCTATTCCACAATTTTGTCAAGTTATCCAGACTGGCAAGCCTGATACGTTTATCTTCATTCTTGATGATTCGCTCACCGTTCTGAACACGATACTTGAGTTCCACAAAGCTGTAAGGTTTGGTCATGTAGTCATCGGCACCTATCGATAGACCTTGTATGATATCATCCTGTCCCCCTCTTCCTGTAAGCAGAATAATGTATATGTACTTCGAGTCCTCCTGCTGGTACTCGTTGCGGATCTTTTGCGAGAGTTCAATCCCATCTATCCCTGGCATATTCCAGTCCAGAATAGCTAAACGGATATCGTTCGATCTGGCGAGTTCCCAAGCTTCGTTTCCATCCCTGGCAGAGACCACCTCATACCCCCATTCCATAAGGTTGTTCTCGAGAGCCTTGCATGAAATAAAATCATCTTCAGCTATTAATATTTTCATTTTATGCTTTATGTTGCCTTTCTAATACAAATGGGTGCTTATCCATTCCTCATCCATGATTTTATACAGGCAAAAAACAGGGTCAATCGCCTTTCCAGGTGATTAGAGGGGTGATATTCCCCACCCCACAATCATCTTTATGGAGGGGGCATCCGGGATGCTGGGATAGTATTAAGGGGAAATATGGCTTTTGTTTCAACAACCGATGGACTATAATGGTGGCCGAAGGTTCTTGTTATGCAGGGAAACAAGGTTGTCACGGCATCGTTGTTGATCATCGTCATTTTCATCGGGGGTGTGGTTCTCCGGTTGGCAAAGCCAGTGCTTTTTCCGTTCTTTCTTGCCGTTTTTCTTTCGTTTGTGTTTGCTCCTTTGGAGGATTTTCTAACCCGCCTCAAGATTCCCCGTGCTATTTCCGTCATTTTTATCTTGATATTAACGTTTTTCATCCTTTATCTATTGGCATCTCTTATCTACACAACAGGGAAGGCCTTTGCTGCTGAACTTCCCAATTACAGCCAAAAAGTTAGCTCCTTGCTTACATCTATCCAGGAAAAGTACAACATCTCGGGAGCCGAGTGGCAGCCTTTTGACTGGACCAACCAGTTAGATTTGAACAAGGCAGGCGGGCTCCTGCTGGATGCTTTGGGTCCCTTTTTAGCCTTTGTCTCGAATCTTTTTTTAGTCCTGCTGTTTATGATTTTTATTTTGGCGGGGAAAGGCCAGATCGTCCCAAAAATCAACCGCGCTTTCACAAAAGAGAGAGCTTCGAAAGTCTGCGGGGTTATCCACAATATCGATAGCCAAATTCAGCGCTACCTGGCTATTAAAACGGTCGTGAGCTTTTTTACGGGTGTTTTTGCTCTGGTTGTTCTCATGTTGTTCGGCCTGGATTTTGCCATCCTGTTTGGATTGTTAACGTTTATTCTAAATTATATCCCGAATATCGGCTCCTTCATTGCGACGGTCTTTCCGGTTTTTATCGCTGTTTTTCAGTTCGAAACCATATGGCCTGCAGTCTGGATCCTTGTGATTCTTGTATTGATACAGCAGATAATGGGAACGATTGTCGAACCGAGGTTGATGGGCAAAGGATTGGATCTCAGTCCCCTCGTCATTCTCTTTTTCCTGTTTTTCTGGGGATGGCTTTGGGGAATCCCAGGCATGATATTGGCTGTCCCGATCGCAGCAATCGTCAAGATCGTTATAAGCAATATTCCGGAATTGGATTTTATCGCTGTATTCATGAGCAAGGGAAAAAAAGCTAAACTGTCGTGAGAACCTTTTTTTGCCGGCTTATGCCTTTCATCTTCGCAAATCTCTCCGTAACAGCCCGAATATAGGAACGGCCTTCGAGATTGTCTCTGGTCAGATGTTTTACTGCCCCTATGATTCTGTCCAGCACCTTCAGCTTTTCTTGTTGGGAATAAGTGATCGGTTTTCCCGTCATGATGATCCGCCCCTCAAAACGACATCGTTCCATCATATGGTACATGGCTTCTCCTAATTCGTTCTGAGGTTTAATCGTTTCATCAGTCAAGAGAATGAGGCCCCTGCCTTTCTCTATCTTGTCTCTAACATATTCCAATGCGAGCAAAACTTGCCTGTCATTGAAGGAAGATTTTCTTTCCGCGTATTCTTTTACAGGCATTTCAATGTGAAAAGCCAGCCAGGCCATCCGTTCATCTTTTAGAATATCCTCTTCCTCTGAGGCAGGGAGCCGTTGAGATACATGTCTTTTTTCGACGATCCTTTTTTCCTGATAGGATTTATGCTTGGAAAGGAATGGACAGGTAGTTGGACAATGGACCTCTTTTTCTCGGACCTGGCCACAGCACAAGCTGCATATAGATTCATCCAATGCCGGACAGAATCTTTTGGCTTTGCGGTTGTTGCATCGCGAGCATTTTTTCATATCTTTAACAAGTAAGATGGAAAGCGGCGATGGTTTTTTTCTTAATGGATATGGTGTTGAATATATCGACGGCATTTTTGGTTTTTTCGATGATGAGGTCGAATCTTGCGGACTTAGCATGAAGGATGACCTCTTTATCCACTTTCATCAATCCCAAATACCCGGTTCCGACAACAAGCACGTCAAATTCATCTTTGAGAATTTCATGAAGATCGTCCAAGCAGAGACGATGACCTGTTTTTCTCCACCAGGATGCGTCTATTCTGTTCGGGAAAACAATCAAGTCAGAAGTATAGATTTCTCCGGAAATTTCCATTCGTCCAAAGGAATAAGAATCAACCACGTTTTTTCTTCAAAAGGAATGTGTCAGCCGTGAAAACTCTCATTTTCCTTCCAAGAAGATTCTTGAGGGCTTTTTGGGCCGCTTTTTGCTCTGCTTCCTTTTTGGAACTCCCAGTGGCTTTAGCAAGGGATCTCTTTCTCAGAAAAACTTCCACGGTAAATTGTTTTTTATGATCTGGTCCTCTTGTGGTAACCATTTTGTAATTCGGGGCAGACAGACTCTCTTTCTGGAAATATTCTTGAAGTGCGGATTTGTAATTGTTGATAAAAAACTTGTCTACATTGATTTTTTTAAAGAAAGGCCTGAGATGGCCCATGATGAAGTTTTTGGATTCGTGAAATCCGCCATCCAAATAGATCGCTGCGATCAAAGCCTCGTAGACTCCTGCAAGTATGGTCTTTTTTTTCCTCCCTCCGCTTTTCTCTTCACCTTTTCCGAGTAAGATGAATTTATCCAGTTTTAGTTGCTGGGCAAATAAGGAGAGGGAGGACGTGCTGGCAACCGTGGATTTCAGCTTTGAGAGTTCCCCCTCTGAAACTCCGGGATAAGCCGTTACGAGAAAATCCGCCACCACCAAACCCAAGACAGAATCTCCTAAAAATTCGAGAACCTCGTTATCCGTGATGTCCTCTTTTTGGCTCTCGTAGGCAAAAGAGCGATGGGTCAAGGCGGTTTGAAGCAAATCTATGTTTTGGAACCTGTACTTGATTTTCTTTTCGAATACGTCCCACTTTTTGTTCATCTGGTATTCAAGAATAGACTATTTTTCCACCAACGATAGTCATAACCGGGGCTCCTTTTAATTTCCATCCATTAAAAGGACTATTGCGGCTTTTAGAGAGGAACTGGCTGGTGTCGACGATAACATCCTTATGAAGCTTGAGAATGGTCAGGTCAGCATCAGTGCCAATGCTGATCTTTCCTTTATTCTCAAGCCCTAGAATTCTTGCTGGATTAGTAGAAATCATCGCGATAAATTTATCCAAAGGAAGGATGTTTTTGTTTACCAGTTTGTCCAACAAGAGGGGAACAGCCGTTTCCAAACCATTGATACCGAACGGAGCCTTAACCAGCTCAACATCTTTTTCATCTGGAGTGTGGGGTGCATGATCTGTGGCAAAAGCATCGATCCATCCTTCCTTGATGGCATCGATGAGAGCTTCGACATCCTGCTCGCTCCGGAGTGGGGGATTGACTTTCAGGTTGGTATCGAAACTTTCAAAAGAGGCGTCGGTAAGGAAAAGATGATGGGGGGTGACCTCTGCTGTGATCTTGATGTCTTGTTGTTTGGCAAACTTAAGAAGATCTACGGCTCCTTTGACACTGAGATGGGCTATGTGGACCTTAGCTTTTGTTTCTTTTGCGAGAATAATATCGCGGGCAACCATGATTTCTTCGGATGAGGCAGGAATGGACTTGATTCCCAATTTGAGAGAAGTGATTCCCTCGTGCATAATCCCTCCTGCACTCAGGTTTCGATCCTCACAATGATCGATGATAAGAGCGTCGAGAAGTCGGGAATATTCTAAGGCCCTCCGCATAACAAGACTATTTTCTATCGGATGTCCATCATCGGAAAATGCGATCGCTCCGGCATCGCATAAGTCGGCCATATCCGTGATTTTTTCTCCACAAAGTCCATGGGTGACGGCTGCAATTGGCAAGATATTGACCACAGCATTCCGCTTCGCTTCTGAAATGATAAATTCCGTGACACTGCGAGAATCGTTCACAGGTTTCGTATTTGGCATGCATGCGATGGAGGTAAAACCTCCTTTTGCAGCAGCAAGAGAACCCGTTTTTATGGTTTCTTTATCCTCCTGGCCTGGTTGTCGCAGGTGGACATGCATATCAATGAAACCAGGCGCGACAACCAATCGAGATGCGTCTATGATTTTTGAGCCATCTCCTTCGATTTTCGGTTTGATTTCTACGATTTTTCCCTGGTCGATCAGAATATCCAGGGTTTCATCAACATTGGAAGCAGGATCGATGACTCTGCCGTTCTTAATCAGTAGTCTCACGCTCTGTTCCTTTTCTCCTTTGCCCACACTGCTGAATTGCTAGTTGATATTTCAACAAAGGATTTGGATAAAGATTCTATACCGAGAAGGTGTTTGTGCTCAAAAAGCATAGGTGCGCTCCTACGAATTATCGACGGGTTCTGTAATTAGGACCTCATCGGTTTCGTCGATTTCTTTGAGATGGACCTGCACAATCTCGCGCTTGGATGTGGGGAGAAATTTTCCCACATAATCAGCCCTGATAGGAAGTTCGCGGTGGCCTCGATCGATCAATACAAAAAGTTGGATGCTTTTCGGACGTCCCAGATCGATCAGACTGTCCATGGCTGCGCGTATGGTTCTTCCTGTGAAAAGAACATCATCGACAAGAAGGATTTCCTTCTCCACCACCGAAAAGTCGATCTCTGTTTTTTTTACCATGTGTTGGGCTTCAAGTTCCGAAAAATCGTCTCTGTAAGGCGTAATATCTAACACTCCCACTGGAATTTTGATGTCTTCCAGTTCCTTTATCATTTTTGATACGCGCTTTCCGAGATAGATGCCTCTGGTTCTTATCCCTACGATGACGAGTGAGCTTAAATCCCTGTTGCGTTCGATGATTTCTGTGACCATGCGGTGGAGCGCTCTTTTTATTTTACGCGCATCCATGATCCTGGCTTTAATTTTATCTTCCATTAAAATAACTTCAAACTTCTCAGAAGTATTTTATTGTGAATCATCAAGAAAATGCAACATATCTCCTTAAAAGTCAAGATTGAGGGTTTTGTTTTTGGAAATAGATGAGAGTTTGTTCAAGGTCTTTTTTTATCTGAAGGGACAGGGCTTCGGGAGTCTCAAACTTTTTTTCTTCTCTGATCTTTTCTAAAAAAAACACATGCAGCTTCTTTTTGTACAGACTATCGCTGTAATCGATGATATAAGATTCGATCATGACTTCTTTTTCGTTGAATGTGGGTTTGCTCCCTACGTGGGTGACTGATGGGAATTTTTTAGATCCGATCCCCACCCTGGATATGAACACACCGGGTGGTGCGATATCGTTTAAGGGGTGAATGTTGGCGGTGGGATAACCCAGTCTTTTTCCGCGTGATTTTCCTTTGATAACGGTTCCTTCGATTTCATAGGGTCTTCCAAGGAGCGCGTTGGCTTTTTCGATCTCACCTTTTTTGAGGATCTTTCGAATTAGGCTGCTGCTTACCACGGAACCATTGACGGTCACTGGAGGTATGGATTGGATAGAGAATCCATATCGGAACGCCAATTCACGTAATTTTGTTACATCTCCCTCCCTGCCCTTCCCGAATCTAAAATTATCTCCTACTATGATCTTTTTTGCCTTGAGTTTTTGAAGGATGATCGTCCGGATAAATTCTTCTGCAGTGATTTGGGAGAGGTTGTGGTCGAAAGACAATACAATGACCATCTGAACGCCGGATTTTTTGATCTCATTCAGCCGTTGCTCGATTGTCTGCAATAACTCAATTTTTCTTTTGGCAAAGATTTTCGCTGGGTGGGGATGGAATGTGAGAAGGAGAGGAAAAAGATTATTATTTCTGGCATCCTCCACGAGAACTTGCAATATTTTTCGATGGCCTTGGTGGACGCCATCAAAATTCCCAATGGCAACGGCACAGTTATCAGGGGGAGAGGGGATGTCTTTAAGACTTTTTATACCTTGCATGAAGTCATAATTTTATAATTTTTGCTTTTTCCATGTATGCCAACTTGAGTTGGTGTAGACTCGAGTCAATAAACTGCTCTTCATCCGCCTTTAAATTCCCCTTGGTTTTTTCTTTGAGCAAGTCAAGGAGTTCGATTAGTCTCTTTGCAAGGTCAAGGTTTTTGTCTTCCATTTTTTCCTTATTTTCCTCGATTTGTTGGAGTAAGATTAAGCCTTGCGTGAAAAACGGGAGCACAAGGGAACTAAATTCTAAGGGCGGAAGAACAAGCGGAGTCTCTTCATTTTTTTTCTTTTTATTTTCGCTCATGATTTTCTCCGGAACTAGGTCGTCCTCATGATATACAAGGATTGAAATTAATTCCAGCTTAAGCTATCCTGAACTATTCATAAACGTTTTTTACCTTTTGGGCGAGCCGATCTTAATGCATCTGCCTCAACTTCGACTCGTGAATGTTCCAGGTCATTTTGGTTAAGCTGAAAAAAAATAATAACCTATAAAATCAAATAATTCAAGGAAGCAGCATCATGGAAGATTCCAGAATCGCTGGTGAAAAATTTGCTCGGTTAGTCGAAATCTTGGATGCCCTTCGTAGCGAAAATGGATGTCCCTGGGATCGGGAACAGGATGAGAGGGCGATCACTAACTTTTTTTTAGAAGAGGTTTATGAAGCTGTTGAGGCGGTGTACTCCAAGGACTATTCCTCGCTCGCCGAAGAGTTGGGGGATGTCATGATGGAGATCGTTTTCTTAGCCAGGATCGCCAAGGAAAACCAAAACTTTACGATATCGGACATCCTGGAAGGCATCAATAACAAAATGATCCGACGGCATCCTCATGTTTTTGGAAAAAAACATCAGAAGAATTCAGTCAGAGTAAGGCAAGCTTGGAATGAACAAAAGCAAGCGGAAAAGGAGAGAGACTCCGTGTTGGATGGAATGACAAAATCCAATCCAGCTCTTCTCACTGCATTTCAGGTGGGTGTGCGTGTATCCTCTTTCGGATTCGACTGGAGTCATCGGATGGATGTCCTTCAAAAGGTCAAAGAAGAGGTGGCAGAGCTGGAAAATGCAATCAAAGAGAAGCAAAAAAACGAGATATTTAGCGAAATTGGGGATATCCTATTCTCCTTGGCTAATCTGTCCCGGCACTTTGATGTGAATCCTGAGATCGCTTTACGGGAAGCCAACCAGAAATTTATGCGAAGATTCAGATTTGTCGAAAAAAAAATTAAACAGGAAAACAAAGAATTGGGACAGGTCGATTTGGAGGAACTGGAGAGAATTTGGGAAGAGGCAAAAAAACAAGAGTAGGCTTTATGGTTTGTTTTTTTTCCTAAGAAGAAGGTTGGATTTGATGAATTCCTCGATGTCGCCGTCCAAAACCCGATCCACATCTCCGATTTCCACCTTTGTCCTCAAGTCTTTGATCATCCTGTAAGGATGAAGAACATAAGAACGAATCTGGTTCCCCCAGGCAATTTCTGATTTGGCATCTTCCAATTTTTCCTTTTTTTCCATCTTTTTTTTCTTTGCGAGTTCGTACAACCTGGCCTTCAGTACCTTCATGGCGGTGGCTTTGTTTTTGTGTTGAGATCGTTCATTTTGACATTGGACGACTATTCCTGAGGGAAGATGAGTGATTCTCACAGCCGAATCGGTGACATTTACGTGTTGCCCTCCACGTCCAGATGCTCTGTAAGTGTCGATTCGCAGGTCATCTGGATTGATGTCGATTTCGATGTTGTCTTCGACTTCTGGATAGACAAAAACTGCAGCAAAGGATGTGTGCCGTCTTTTGTTCGCATCGAAAGGGGAAATCCTGACCAGGCGATGAACACCGGATTCCTGGCTTAGGTTACCATAAGCATGATCTCCCAAGACACGGACAGTCGCGTTCTTGAGCCCGGCTTCTTCTCCGGGCTGCATATCGAGCACTTCGGCTTTGAACCCTTTCCTCTCGGCATATTTTAAATACATCCTGAGCAGCATTTGGGCCCAGTCCTGGGATTCCGTCCCGCCTGCTCCAGGATGGATTGTCAAAATGGCATTGAGCGGATCATCGGCATCATCGAACAGGGCCTGAAGTTTGGCTTCTTCAATCTCCTTTTGGAAAATGGCGAGGTTTTTTGTTATCTCTTCATGAACATCTTCGCCCTCTTCCATCAGTTCTGCCAGGACTTCCAGTTCTTCTTTTTTTTCAATAAGTTGGGAGAATAAATGGATTTCTCTTTCTAAAACTTTTTTATTTCTTTGGAGGGATTGCGACTTTTCCTGATCTTTCCAGATTTCAGGAGAGGATAATTGATCTTCGATTTTTTGTAGTTCGGACTTTTTTTGAGGGAGGTCAAAGAAAACCTCGGACTTCATCGAATTGAGACAAAGCCTTTTTAATCTTTATAAAATATTCTGAGGCGCTTTTTTTAGAATCTTGATTTTTTGTTGTCATTTTTTCTGATAGCTAGTGCCAGAATAAGGAATACGATGCCCAAAGTCAAGCTCGCTAGAGGAAAAAAATCTCCGTAGCGTGTATAGGGAGTTATGGTTTTCATCGGTGCGATCGTTTCTGTGAGATAGGTCTGGGTCATTATCTCGGTCCGGGAAAGAATGCGGCCATAGGGATCGATGATTCCACTAACACCTGTCGTTGCGGATCTTAGTAAAAAACGTCTGTTTTCCACGGCCCTCACCACGGCGATAGCAAAATGTTGATAGGGAGCCGAGGAGTTTCCGTACCAGCCATCATTGGTGATGGTGACGAGGAAATCCGCGCCCTTTTTGACAAATTTTCTTACCAAATTGGGGAAAATGATTTCATAACAGATAGGGGTTCCAAATTTTTTCCCTTCGAATTGATGCAGCACAAATGCGTTTCCTGATGAAAGCTCCCCGATAGCATGAGTCATTTTTTCGATGAAAAAAAAGACTTTTTTATATGGGGTATATTCCCCGAAAGGGACAAGATGTATTTTGTAGTATTGACTCATCGAGAGGTCCGGATGCAAGCATAAGGTTGTGTTGTAATAGTGAGGGAGCTGTTGGAACATGACCGTTTCATTCGTGCCGAGGAGAAGAGTGGCTCCGGATTCCTGGGCAAATCGTGAAAGCTCGTATTTAAATTCTGGATAGATGTTGTAGGAACAGCTAAAACACAAAGGCACAGAAAATTCCGGCCAGATAATAAGACGAGATCCCTGTTTTGTGGCATCAGAAGACAGGTTTAAATGTTGGTTGAAGAGATCTCTTATCTGGAAGTCAGAGAATTGATCCCATTGGATCTCGGAAGAAACATTGCCTTGGATAACAGATGCCTGGAAGGATTCTTCCATGGATGGATTGTTTTTCATGATCATCCATCCTCCAAAATGGAGGAGCAACACTAGGATAAGACTCAGAAAAAACGGAGTTCTGCGTCTGCGAATCATCGAGTAAACAAACAAGCTTTGGAAAAGCACCAAAATGAATGAGAGACCATAGATTCCGGTAAGGGATGCCAGTTGGAGGAACCAGAGATTTTTGTACTGGCTGTATCCTAGAAGTCCCCAAGGAAAACCTGTTAACAGGTGGGTAAGGATGTACTCGAATCCGATCCAGATGAAGGGGGCCAGAAGAAAAATAAGTTTGGGAAAAGTGCGCTGAATTTTGGCAAAAAACCAGGAAAAAAAGGCCCAGAAAAGAGCAAGGTAAATCACAAAGACGGCATAGATCAATAGGCTAATCCCGATAGAGAGATTGCCGTAATGAGCAGGTACCGCGGGAATCCAATAAATCAAGATGGCGTTGAATGCGATACCCCCAAGAAATCCAAGCAAAAAGGATTGTTTCGCTGATTTATTGTGCAGAGCAAAGAAAAGAGGGATGAGGGAAATCCAACATAAAAAGGAAAGATTGAACTTGGGGAAGGAAAGCGCTGTCAAAGCCCCGCTGATAATCACCAGAAGGATATGGATCCATCTTATCTTCAAAAAGGCCCTCTTTATCTTCGGTCAGATCGACTTATCGATGTCCCGTTTTTCAGCTATCTGATTATCAGGTAATCGCTTTGCTTTTTGTTTTCTTGCTGGGCCAGCTCATCCCGTGCTTCTACGGCTTGAGCCCTGGTTGCATACCCGCCTAAACGAACACGGTAGAGCTTCCTTCTATCCGTTGGAGAGGGCTCCAGAATTATGGCGTTGTAACCTTTCTTTTTATACTCTTCTGCAAGGGTATTGGCGTTTTGCTTGTTGCTGTAAGCTCCAACCTGGATCCAATAGACATTTTGGTTAGGGGAAGAGGTTGCGGGCTTGGAGGATTCTACTTTGGGTTTGACGGCAGGTTCGGCTTTGACTTTTTCCTGTTGGACTTTGTCTTCTCCTGCTTTTTTGTGAGATTCCAGCTCCTGGCTTATCGGATCACCAGATTCTTTTTGGGGGATGGGTTTCTGTTCAATTATTTGTTCCGCTGGTTTCTCTGCCAGTTGTGTTTCTTCGACGATTTTTCCTTGTTTTTTTCCCACAGATACTCCGAGGAGAAAAACCACGATGCCCAGAACCAGTATCGCGATGAAAATCAGAATAAGCTGGGAACTGGATAGTTGAAGTTCTCTGTAATCTTTGTTATTCATGTCAAGCTAGTCCGTAGTCTCCTTTTTTCCCATTGAAAAGGCTTTCATCATTTCGATCGGAAGGGGAAAAACAATGGTGGAATTTTTTTCTGTCGCAATTTCTGCAAGTGTTCCCAAGAACCTCAACTGAAGTGCCTGGGGATTGGCGGAAATAATATCTGCGGCCTCCTTGAGTTTATGGGAAGCCTGAAATTCACCTTCAGCATGGATGACCTTGGCTCTTCTTTCTCTTTCTGCTTCAGCCTGTCTGGCAATTGCGCGGACCATGTTCTCCGGAAGATCGACATGCTTCATTTCGACAAGTTGAACTTTGATGCCCCAGGGGTCTGTGTGTTTGTCGATAATTTCTTGAAGTTGGACATTGAGTTTTTCCCGTTCGGAAAGGAGTCCATCAAGCTCTACCACACCCAGCACACTTCTTAGAGTTGTCTGCGCAAGTTGAGATGTGGCGAATAAATAGTCTTGGACTTCGAGGACCGCTTTTTGAGGCTCCATTACGCGAAAGTAAACGACGGCGTTGACTTTGACGGATACATTATCTTTGGTGATGACATCTTGAGGGGGAATATCCATGACCACAATCCGCAGGCTCACGCGGACAATCCGATCGATGGGAGGAAAGACAAAAATCAGACCTGGCCCTTTCGGCTTTGCAAGAACCCGGCCAAGCCGAAAAATCACACCCCTTTCGTATTCCCTCAAGACTTTGATGGCATTTAACAAGTAAAGGACAACTAAGGATACTACTATAAGCACTGTATACATCCTTCACCTCCTCATTTGTTGATTTGCTCTATTATATTATGAAAATTCCGATTTTTACCAGCAAAGCTTGAATTTTTTTTATTCAGGCTTTGGTGACCCTGATTTTTAAGTTTTTTAGGACTTCGACGACTTGGACTTCTTCGCCTTTGGAAATCTCCTGGTCTGCCTCTGCATTCCAAAGTTCGCCGTGTACAAATACTTTGCCTCCAGGGGCTAAATCGCTCTGGGCTACACCTATCTCTCCGATCAGGCCCTCTTTTCCGGTATGGACTCTGTTGGCAAGAGCCCGGACAGCGATAAAAATCAAGAAAAGGAAGATCAAAGATAGGCCGACAGCGACAGGGATGATGAATTTCAAGCTCGGCCGGAGTTCCGGTATGGGGGCATCTATGAGCATAATGGATCCGATAACCATGGCGATAATTCCTCCTGCTGATAAAATTCCATAGCTCTGCACCTTTATTTCCAGGATAAACAGCCCGATTGCCAGGAGAATCAGGATTAAGCCTACGTAGTTGATCGGAAGAATTTGAAACGAAAAAATGGCCAGAAGGAGGGAGATGCCTCCCAACACGCCGGGAAGGATGGCTCCTGGATTGGAGAATTCGAAGTAAAGTCCTAGTAATCCCAACATCAAGAGAATGTAGGCCAGGTTGGGATTGGAGATGGTCAACAGGAATTTTTGGCGGGCCGACATCGGGAGCTCTACGACCTGTTCCCCGCGAAGCTCGAGCAAATGTTCTTCGCCGTCGAATCGTTTGATGGTTTTTCCGTCAAAAAAATCGATGATATCCGTCACATCCTGAGCGATCAGATCGATCAGATTTCCATCGAGGGCCTCTGTTTCCGTGTAGGAGGAGCTTTCCCGGACAGCATCCTCGGCCATTTTTGCGTTTCTTTCTCTTTTTTCAGCAATGGATTTAATGTAAGAGACGGCATCGTTTGTGATTTTATCTGCCATGGTCTCATCCATTTGCTGACCGGTAATGGATACGCCCACGGGATGAGCCGCTCCTGTGTTTGTCCCTGGAGCCATGACAAAAAGGTCGCATGCGATGGAAATAAAAAAGCCCGCTGAAGCAGCTCTGGCCCCGTTGGGACCGACATAGGCAGCGATGGGAACATCAGAACTCAAGATGCGT
>DAOWCB010000153.1 GCA_030633795.1 Candidatus Aminicenantota bacterium
CCAGACTCTGTCTGGATTTTATCATTATATTCAACACAACTCCCACTGGGCAGAAGAATCGGCAAAAAAATCTCGTCAAAATAAACGATCCAAGAACCACGGCCGGAAGGATATACCACTGAATCCCCATCCCCTCTAGTCTAAAGAATGTCGCAAATGGTTCATAAGTTCCCAGCGCAGGATTCGAGGTGAAGAATATTATTACCAAGGCAAGCCAGGTCAAGAAGGAGGCAATAGTTTTGGCGAATCTCACATTTTTTTTGGACATGACGATGTTGACTCCACTTAGTTTTGCTGTGTAATCCTGAAGAACTCCGAACGGACAGACACAGGAGCAATAGAGATTCTTTTTCAGAACAAGCGGCATGAACAAGGCTCCTCCTACGAGTATCCACCAAAATATATTTTCTTTAATATTGGGCACAAATCCGAGCAATATCTGAGATATATTCCCTATGGAGATGGCAGTGTTGAGATAAAAGCCTAGAAACACAAAAGCCGATGTCATGATCAAATAACGCATAATTTTCGATTTTAGTTTTATGTTGATCAATACTCCTGCATAAAGAAGAAGAAGGATCAGCTCATTGATTCCGAAATTCCATCTCTCTTGCATTTCCTCGATCTGGAGTTTCAGGAGCTTTCTTCCCAGCGTATGAGATGCTGTTCTTACGGCATCTGTTACAGCCTTTGACGTGACGGTGGCTTGTGTGATCGTATCTATATCCTCTCCCAGAATGAAAGGCTCAGAAACACCTTTCCCAGAAAATTGCTCAAAAAAATTGTATCTCTGCAGCTTAAGGAAAAAAGATGGGGTTTCTTTGTGATCCAAGACAATGGCCCTTTTAAGGGTGCCTTCCGAATCGATGTTGGTAGCTACAAGCAATGGTCCGCCCCATCCCTGAGATTTTTCTACTGCGCAATATCCCAATAAATCTTTAGTCTCGAGGTTATAAACCTCCAGTAATAGGGGATTATTGCCTCTTGTTTGGAATTCAACTTTTTCAGGAAAAATGCTGCGGAGGTGTGTCAACACTTGTGTGTCTTTTCGGATGAGTCCATAAATGTAGGCGATGGTCAAGGAGATAATAACTGTAAACCAAACAATAAATTTCAGGATGGATGTTTTGTTCAGGATCTTATAATTTTTATGGTTCATGTTTAGAGGCCGAGTCTCTTTTTATTTTCCTTTAGCTTGGGATTTGGTGTCTCTGATGATTTTTTTCCGTGTAAGCCCAAAAACGATAAAGGCCAGTGCCCCAAAAATCAAAAGTCCCATTCCGGCCGCCTGTGTTTCCCGTTCTATGATGCAACTAAGTAACCATGCGACCGTGAAAAGTGCAAGCAATGTGGTCAGGATGACGCCCAACCAGGAAGGCCAGGAAAGTTTGATTTGGTTCCTTTTAATCCAACCTGTTATCCCCCACAAAATGAGAACGGTTATGGCTCCTAAACCAAAAATTATAAGACTCATCTGTCTAATCCTTTTCCCAGAAGGCTGCGTTCGCCCGTCTGTCATTGACATCCCCGAATCCGAAGAATTTATCCATTTTAGCCATTATCGTGTGTATTGGTGCAACCGGAAGAGCTACTATTCCTGCCGAAAGCTGATGATGCCACATCGGAGGCTTATTAAAAGGGCAGGCTGTTATGCAGTTGGCACAGTCTGTTCCATTCTCCCTCCAGAACTGGATGCATTTTTCAGGATCGATGTACCATTTCAAAACACCTGGATTGTTGGAAATCGTTTTGCCCTCCAATGTGGGTTCACCTGTTGGAATAGCCTGGGAAGGGCAGGCATCGGCGCAGCGCTTACAGTTCTTGCAGAATTCCCATGCTCCGAATGCTTTTGGGTTGTCTGGTTTGAGCTCCAGTTCGGTGAATACTTTTACCAATCTAACGCGTGGTCCGTATTCTGGCGTGATCAGCATACCGTGACGGCCCAATTCTCCCAATCCTGCGGCGACAGCATATGGAATGCTTAACGAAACATCGTTACCGTTGGCAAAAGCGCGATACCCGAGTGCACGAATAAAAGTTGCCACCGAATACCCCACAGAGCACATTCGCGAGTACCCGAGACCAGTGGCTGCACTTTCGAGTGATGAGGGGGAAAGAGCCATTGTTTCATAGTCCATTTCCACAGCTATGGAAACAACCGATTTTGGTTCAAACGGAAATTCTGGGACAAAATGCTCGAATTCTGGCTTTCCATCGGATCCTGGCTCAGACTCAAAGTTTTCTTTGATCAGCAGGGAGTAAGTCCAGAGAGGATCATAGGGGGAAATTCCAACGAGATCTGCCCCAAGGTAGCGTGCGGCTTTTTTGATTTTTCTGCTGGCATCTTTGGGATTTTGGAATTCGACTTTTTTTCTTCGCACAGGTTCATCCCATTCATAAGCCTGGGAATGGGGCTGGCCGCCCTCGCTCCCCGAGGCAAATTTGTGGTCCAGAGCCCATGCTGCTGCATCCAACGCCTGGTCTAGAGGAGTCCATCCTTTCACTTTTTCCAGGGCTTCCATACTAGCTCTATCGATGGATGATTCAATCCTTTTTACAAATTCATAATCCCAGAGCTGCCGGGAAAAAATCGTGTTTTTTTGGTCCATCCGTTGGCATTTGTTTGTGATTTTGATGGGAGAACGATTTTCGCTCGTCCCCATCAAAGCACCTGATGTTGTCGCTAGCGCGCTGATTTTCAGAAACTGACGGCGGTCTAATTTTATGGCCGTTTTTGTCTTGTTATTCATGGGGCAATCCTCCAGAGGACATTTTGGACTTTTCCTCTTAAGAATAGTAAATCTTCCCTAGATAAACAAGACAGAAAGGTGGTAATATGAAAAGCTCAGATGTGAAAAGGTGGACAAAATTCAAGCCAATTAAAAGGAGGACGTATGAAAAAATATGGGAAATATTTATCGGTGATTGCTTTCGGAATTCTCAGTTCTTTTTTAGTGGCATCCCAGGAAAAAATTGATAATAAAATGATAGAAAAAATTAGGGACGAGGGATTCAACCGCTCTCAGGTCATGGATTTTGCCAGTTATATGACAGATGTCTTGGGGCCTCGTTTTTCAAATTCTCCAGGGTACACAAAGGCAGCAGAGTGGGCAAAGAAAAAATTCGAAGAATTTGGCATAAAGGCGGAAATGGATGCTTACGGTGAAATCGGCCCTGGCTGGGAAAACAGATACACATCCGTGCACATGCACAAACCGCAATACATGACTCTTATTGCTTACCCCAAGCCCTATTCGAGAGGGACAGGAGGTAAAGTAATCAGCGATGTGGTGTTTGTGAACACAAAAGAAATTTTTTCTATGGCAGAACTTGAAAAATACAAGGGGAAGCTTCGGGGGAAAATCGTTTTCACAAAACCCAAAAGGAAACTTGCCCTAAATTTCAATCCGGCCGCTGTCAGGTTGTCGGATGAAGAACTTGATGAAATGGCAGAGCTGAAAATTATTCCTCAACAAGTGATGGTCAACATTCCCCGAGACACATACGAAGCTTTAAAAAAGGAAAGCGGCAAAAAAAGAAAGAAGCCTCTTGATGAAAAAAAGATCCTTGAATTTTTCGAGAAGGAAGGAGTGGCCGCGCTTGTAGAGCCGGGCGGTCCACAAGGACCGGCTCCGATGGACAAGGGATTGGTGCATGTTAGTGCCCCACGGCCGTTGCGCAAAGGACAACCAAAGCCTCTTCCGACCCTTATCGTGTCTGCAGAACATTATAACAGGATAATGCGGATCCTGGAGTGGGGAATCGATGTGGAAATGGAGGTTGAGACCAGTATATTTTTTGAAGAAGATGATTTTAGGGATTTTAATGTCATAGCCGAAATTCCTGGCAGTGATTTGAAGGATGAGATCGTGATGATCGGAGGCCACTATGACGGAGAACCTTCAGGGACAGGAGCGACCGACAATGCTTCAGGTTGTGCTTCGGTAATGGAGGCTATGCGTATACTGAAGACTGTTGGAGCAAAACCTCGGCGAACCATTCGGGCTGCCCTTTGGGGATGCGAAGAGGCCGGTCATTTAGGATCACGTGCCTATGTTAAAAAACACTTCGGCGGCCCGGATATGCAACAGTATTTGCCTGAACACGACAAATTGTCCGTCTTCTTCAACATGGATTGGTATGGAAAATTCCGTGGCATCTACCTTCAGGGGAATGATTTGGTACGGCCCATCTTCGAGGAATGGATGAAACCGTTCCATGATGTAGGAATGACTTATATAGTTCCCGGGAACACGGGAGGAAGCGATCACATGGATTTTGTGAGAGCAGGACTTCCCGGTTTTCAATTCATCCAGGATGACTTGGAGTTTTTCACCACCACTTTTCATACGAATATGGATGTGTATGACCGCCTGGTGCAGGAAGATCTGATGCAAGCTTCGGTGATCCTAGCGAGTTTTGCGTATAATGCGGCCATGCGGGATCAGAAACTCCCGAGAACGCCCAAGCAGATGAAAAACAATAGGCGATGGCATAAATAGGCAAATGGAAGGAGGAACGATGAGAAAAAAAGGTTTATTATGGTTTTTGTTTGTATTGATATTGGAGATTTTGACAAGTCAGATATTCATTCAAGCCCAGATTATTCCGATAGAAGACAGTAAAAATATTTTGCCTCTTCGAGAAAGGGTGAAGCTCACAGAACAGTGGTGGAAATGGAAAAAAATGCATGTGCTTCCTATGGTTATGAGGGAACAGGGTATCGATATGTGGATCATCCGTGATGATGAGGCCGACCTGTACTATAATAACATGGGTCCTGTTTATGTTTCACTTCTGCTGGCAGACCACCAGGGCATGACCTACCCGAGTCAGCATGGTTCGTCGGGATCACAG
>DAOWCB010000355.1 GCA_030633795.1 Candidatus Aminicenantota bacterium
GATGTTTCTGACATACTTGCCTTTTGCAGCGGGGGGTTTGGCTTGGAGCACCGCTTGAATAAATGCCTTGACGTTTTCAACAAGTTTTTCTTCCGAAAAAGAAACTTTGCCAACAGGAGAATGAATGAGGGCTGTTTTGTCGACACGAAACTCCACGCGTCCTGATTTAATTTCGCTAACGGCTCTTTTGACATCAAAGGTGACAGTCCCAATCTTAGGATTTGGCATCAGCCCTTTCGGGCCGAGAATACGACCAAGCTTCCCTACGCTCCTCATCATGTCTGGGGTGGCGATAACAGAATCAAAATCTGCCCAGCCTTTGGTAATTTTTTCCACAAGCTCTTCCGATCCGACATGGTCAGCTCCCGCTTCCTCGGCTTCCTTAACTTTTTCTCCCGAAGCGATAACACATATTGTTTTTGACTTTCCGGTTCCATGAGGGAGCACAATAGTGCCTCTAACCATTTGATCGGAATGCTTGGGATCCACGCCCAATCGCAGAGAAAGATCCACCGACTCATCGAACTTCACAAAGCTCAGTTTTTTCACCAGGGCGATAGCCTCCTCCAAAGAGTATTCTGGCTTTTTTACCAATTCCTTTGATTTTGTGTAGTTTTTCCCTCTTTTAGCCACTGACAATCTCCAATCCCATGTTTTTTGCTGTGCCGATGATAATTTTCTTCGCTGCATCTATATCGTAGGCATTAAGATCTTGCATTTTTTGTTTTGCGATCACTTCAACTTGTTTTATTGTTACTTTTCCAACCTTCTCTTTATTCGGCTCACCGGATCCTTTGGCAATTCCCGCCGCCTTCTTGAGCAGATAGGATGCCGGAGGGGTTTTCATGGTGTAACTAAAAGTCCGGTCTTTAAAGACAGAGATGACGACAGGAATGATGGTCCCAGCTTCCATTTTGTTTGTCTTGTCGTTGAATTGGCGTACAAAATCCATGATGTTGACATTGTGTTGCCCCAGAGCAGGGCCCACGGGGGGAGCAGGGCTGGCCTGTCCTGCCTCTATTTGAAGCTTAATTTTTGCTTTTACTTCTTTCGCCATTCTTTTCTCCTATATTTTCTCGACCTGCAAAAATTCCAATTCGACAGGGGTTGAACGGCCGAATATCGTTACAAGTACCTTTAACGTGTTCCTTTCTGGATTCACTTCCTCGACGAGTCCGTTGAAATTGAAAAAAGGACCGTCAATGATTCGCACCGCTTCTCCTTTATCAAAAGAGTGCTTCGGCTTAGGCTTCTCTGAGGTGGTTTCCATGTGCTCGACAATCTGGTTAACCTCATCTTTGTTTAGAGGTGTAGGCCGGTTCCCCGAACCTACAAAACCCGTTACTTTGGGCGTTTCCCGAATGATATGCCAGTTTTCATCACTCATTTCCATTTCTACCAAAATGTATCCGGGATAGGACCTTTTGGTGGAAACCACTTTTTTCCCACCTTTAATTTCGACAATTCCTTCGGTAGGAATGATGATCTTTCCGATCTGGTCTTGGATGCTCAATTCTAGCGCTCTTTGCTGGATAGACTCAGAGACAAATTTCTCAAACCCGGAATACGTATGAACAACAAACCAATCTTTTGCCATTTTTTTATCTCAACTTATCCAAAAAAATCTTTAACCTTCGTGATTAACCAAGAGAAAACCACATCCATAAAGAACAAATAAAAGCCAAAAAATATCGTTGCAAAAACAACAACGACGGTTGTGCTGTAAACTTCGTTTTTTGATGGCCATGTCACCTTTTTCAATTCTGCCCGGACTTCTCTCAAGAAAGAGATGAACCGCCTATACCTCTTTACTTTTTGACTCATTTTAGTTCCTTTTTATGTAGAAGTAATAACAGGGATACCTTCCGTGCTCCCTGTCAAAATATTTGTAAGCATCTGGCAGGTGAGGCAGGACTCGAACCCGCAACCTCCGGTTTTGGAGACCGATGCTCTACCAATTGAGCTACTCACCTACTTATTTCTTCTCTCCTCCTTTAATCTCCTCGTTTCTTTCTTATTTAATGTTTAATTTCAAACTTTTACTTGGTTTCCTTATGCAAGATATGCTTCCGGCAGAACCTGCAATACTTTTTCTGCTGGATCTTTTCCTGCTGTTGTTTTTTATTACGAGTTGTGGTGTAGTTCCGCCGCTTGCATTCTGTGCACTGAAGTGTAACGATTTCTCTCATCCTCTTCTCGCTTAGTTAAAGTGTTCGATTTATGGTCAGCCTATTCGATGATATCGGTGACAGAGCCGGCACCGACTGTGCGGCCGCCCTCTCGGATCGCAAACCGCATCCCCTTCTCCATCGCCACGTTCGTGATCAAATTGATCTCCAAATTCACATTGTCCCCGGGCATCACCATCTCCACGCCTTGGGGCAACTTCACCGTCCCCGTCACATCCGTCGTCGAAAAATAAAACTGTGGCCTGTACCCAGCAAAAAACGGCGTGTGCCTCCCGCCTTCCTCCTTCTTCAAGGCGTATATCGATGCCTTGCACTTCGTATGCGGTTTTATCGACCCA
>DAOWCB010000022.1 GCA_030633795.1 Candidatus Aminicenantota bacterium
AGTTTTCACGCGCTTAGTCCCACTCTGGTATCTCAGCCTATAACCAGGAACGGACTTCAAAAAAAACTTGACATGCTCAATGTATCTGTGTTATATGTAATTTAATTACAAATTACAGGAGCCAAGATTATGACAGACAAAGATACAAAAAAAGAGGCCAAAAAAGAAACGAAAGAAAAAACAAAAAAAGAGAAACACCCAGGACCGTTTGACGAGTTTGGGAATCAAATCGAAAAATTCGCTGTTAAAACGGCAGACTCCATCAGAAAGGTGATTGACAGAGCTCTTGCTTCAAGAAACACGGTTTTAACGATCCGGGTAAACGATGGAAGCAACAAAAAGCTCAACATGCTTGTTGAAGCCGGCCTGTTTAAAAGCCGCTCGGAAAGTGCGGCTTTTTTGATCGAGGAGGGCATTAAAAGCCAAGGAATATTGTTTTCAAAGATAACCGACAAACTCAAAAAAATGGAAAAAATCCGAGACGAACTCAAAGACATCGTGTCCAAAGAAGTCGAAAGCAAATCGGCAGTGGAGCCAAAAAAGAAAAAATAGCCTTGTTTACGCCGTTTTTTGAATATGATATCATTTTTACGTGACATCCTTCATCGTTGCAGCATTAACGATTCTTTCTTTCACCCTATCGGCAACCACACAGAACATAGAAAAAGCATTTCTTCAAAACAACTCCGCGCTGCTTTTTGAAATCTTTTCCGCTCAAAATCCGATCAATATTTCTCTTCCTGAACCGATTTATTTTTCTGATCAGCTTTCTAATCAACAAGCTTATTTTGTTTTCCAAAACATTTTTTCATCTTACTCCACGTTTGAATTTTATTCCGAAAGAAAATCTCCGTCCTCTGACAAGGAAAACCATATCTACCAGGCCAGATGGTCCTTTCGAGATAAAAAAAATAACGATCAATACCTTTTCTATATCTTTTTTTATCTGATAAATGAAACATCTGGGGAAAACAAGCCATCAAAAACAAGTTGGAAAATCACGGAAATCAAGGCAAAAAAGATTTGAGAAAGAAATTTTTTATTGCCTTTGCATTGGGCACCGCCCTCTCTGTATTCCTGTACTTGCTTTCTTTTTTTCTCCCCACACTACTCTCATCCCATTATTATGATCGAAGTCTCAATCAACTAAAAAACACCGCAGAGTCGATAAAGAGGGATTTCACGCATGTTTTGGAGAAACTCAGCGGCACAAAAAACCGCTTAATGGAATCCCCCCTCCCAGACACGGGCGAAGACTTGTTTTCTCTTTTCAAACGACTTAACCTCAACTCCGAGATTGAGGGAATCAGCTACTGCGATGAGATGGGGTATCCCATTCTCTGGATGGGCAATATTATCGATTTGACCAGCATCGATCTCCGCGACGGAAGGGGCTATTCCTTCAAGCAAGAAGAAGCCTCCCTTCTCGTCCGAAACAAAGCCTCGGTCTATCTCGTTCTTGTTAAACAAATTCCCAATAGGGAGTACATCGTTTTTTTTAAGTTGGTCGCATTCCTCCCTCAATTCAAAACACCCTACCTCCAAGAATACCATTTTCTAAACCACAAGCTACTGCAAAACAGCGATATTGAATATTATGATTTCCGGGACGATGTATCTGGACTAGAGAGAATATTTTCCAGACATAAAGATGAATACGTCGGAGAACCTGGTCTCCAGGGCGAAATCCATACAATCATCTTTCCGTTGAGAAACGAGGGCAACAAAATTGTCGCCACCGTCAACCTCAGTTCCCCGTCTCGAACATCAAAGATCGCTGGTCTGAGAGAACGGATACTCCTGTTCTCCTACATCCTTCTAGGATTATCTCTTGTTTTATTATTCATCTACTTGATTAAATCTCCCTCTTTTACCAGCGAACGAAAATTTCTGCCTGTACTGTTGATCATCCTGACATTAGGGGGGCTGAGGCTGATTTTTTTTCTTCTAAGTAATTTAGAAAAAATCCAATCTCTGCCGATTTTCTCTCCTTCTTCAGCGGGTTTCCTATCCGTTGGCAATTTCACTCGATCTCCGGCGGATATTTTTTTGACTGCGTTATTTCTTTTTTTGACTTTCGGTTGTGTCTTGTTTTATGCCCAAAAATATATCCTTAAGGACAAGGCCAAAAACACCCTGTTTTTGCCACTAATATCGAACATTTCATCGGTGACTGTTTCCCTTGTCCTTCTCTACATGTTTCAGGCTTTCATGGCACGTGTTGCCTATCACTCAAGCCTGAACATTCTCGGTTTTTCATTCAAGCCGTGTTTTTTTCTCCTCCATCTCAGCATTTTCCTTATCTTCCTGATCTTTGTGTTGGTTAGCTTCAGCCTGTTTCGATGGGCGCTCAGTTTTTCTTCCCATTTTGTCCTCACTTTGTCCATTTTATCAGGCGGATTTGCCCTGTTTATCTTCATTCTAAGGAACAAAATTCACCCTTTGTTTTTCTTGATTCAGGGGATCATTCTCTTTTCCCTATTTTTGTTTGCCACCAATCCTTCTTTACTTCAGAAAAAAGAAATCCTATTCTCAACCTTTTTGTTAGCCATTTTCCTTATATATCCCACTCTCCATCAAACATTCACTCAAAAGAGCAGGCATATTACCCAGAATTTCCTCCAAAACATCATAAGATCCCAGGAAACATGGGGAGCTTACCTCATCGACCAATCATTTCCAGAAATCGAAAAAAAAGCCGAACCTATCACTGCTTTTTTTCAGAATCCCGAACCCTATGATCTGGCTCAAACCCTATGGGAAGAAACACTGATTGCCAAATTCAATTGGTATTCGAGTCTTGAATTACTCAGCCCTGAGGGCAGCATCCTATCACGTTTTTCTTTAAATGTTCCGGAACTTTTTCAGCTCGATTTCGAGCTGCCTCAGAGTAGAGATTGGGTTATCTCCCGCCACAGTCTCTTTTTCATGGGGATCGAAAAAGATTTCCTGATCGGTTACAGAGATTGGTTTATCGAAGAAGAGTATATCGGAAGGATGATCATATATCTATCGGTTGACTATGATATGCTACCTTTTCTGTACTCTGCCAATCCTTATTTTGAACTCTTGCGTACCACATCTATCCCTTCCCTCAATCAACATGATCTGGGTTTCGCGATCTTCAACCTTGATGGCGAACTGCTCTTCAATCCGGACAACATTTCTACCGGTATTTCACAATCAACTCTCCAACAAATTCATTCTTCAACTGAGGCCGTGTGGGCGCCATTTGTGGACAAACAGAAACAATTCAACAGTTTGTTCTTCACACATAACAACAAGATCTATTCCCTGTTTCTTCCTAAAAAAAACGCTCTAGACCATTCGGTGGGCTTTCTCAGGACATTTTTTCTCTACCTCTTCTTTTTTTTGATCTTCCTGCTTGCCTACTCGAATGCATTCAGCAGGAAAAAAATCAAAAATCCGCTCTGGTCTTTCTCCAATCGAGTTTACTTTTCCTTCATCGCTATCGCCCTCATACCTCTTCTTCTGTTTACTTATTCATCCAGAAATTTTGTCAGACAGATGTTCTCCCAGCAAATCACTGAAAAAGCAGAGATACACGCCAATTTTGCACGGAGAGTTGTGGAAGAATATTTCATTCTGCAACAAGAAGAACATCTATCATTAGCTCTTCCTCCGGATAACGTGATGCTTGTGATAAGCTCCACCATTTCGAACGACGTGAATCTATATCAAGATGGAGTGCTCATTTCATCGAGCCGACGAGAGTTTTTCGACTACGGCATTCTCCCCGAAATGATCGACGGGGAGGTCTTTTATAAAATCCTGTATGAAAATAATCCCTTTTACTCTCAAAGCCAAAAAATCGGGGACTATTTCTTCCACACCCTCACCATTCCGTATCCTTTCCAAGATTCATTGTTGCTCATCTCCCTCCCTTTTCCCTTGGAGCAGCAGGAAATTTCCAAAGCAACCGGGGAGCTTCTTGAATTTTTCTTCTTTATCTCTTCATTTTTTATTTTTATCGTTCTTCTTTTCGCCAGAGGAATAGGCAGCATGATCATAACACCGATCAAGAAACTTCTTGTCGGTACAAGAGAGGTCGGATTAGGCAACCTTGAAGTCTCTATCCCCCATAAACATGAAGATGAGATGAAGACTCTTATCGATGGCTTTAACTCCATGGTAGAAAGCTTGAAAAAACACCAGCAGGAAATGGCTGAGATGAGCAAAAAAGTCGCTTGGGCTGAGATGGCCCGCAAAGTGGCTCATGAGATTAAAAATCCTCTCACTCCCATTCAACTCTCAGCAGAACATTTGCTAAGAGTCTACCAGGACAAAAAGGAAGATTTTGAGGACACCCTCAACGAATCAACCTCGTACATCATAAAGGAAGTCGATAATCTACGACGAATCGCGAAGGAATTCCTCGAAATCTCTAAAGAATCGGCTCTCCAAAAAGAACTTTTTGATCTTAAGGATGTTGTCCAAAACACGATTTCTCCATATAAAAATGCATTTGCTGAACGCATCACGTTGGTTGAGAGCTACAAAGGCGAGGATTTCACCTACAACGGAGACAAATCCAAAATACAAATTGCACTTCGCAACATCTTCACCAACGCTATCGAGGCCATCGGAAAACAGGGGAAAATACAGGTCAAACTTGCATGCGAAAAACCTGGTTTGACCATTGAAATCAGTGATTCTGGTATTGGCATGGATCGAGAAACGCTCGATCGGATCTTTGAACCCTATTTCTCTACAAAAGAGGTTGGGACAGGATTAGGGCTTTCCATCGCAAAAAAGATCATCGAGGATCATACAGGGAAAATTGCAGTGTCAAGCAATATAAATGCAGGAACAAAAATCACGATCTTCCTGCCAGCGGAAAAATAATCACTCGAAGAAAGAGAGGTTGGACCGACTAAATAACTAGTAATTTTTTTTTATTTATGGAAGAATAATTTTAAAATGAGTAAATCAAGAATAAACTTCATATTATGGATAGCCGTTTTTTTGGTTGTTTCTTCCCCCTTAGCAGGAGAAAAAGTCAGCCTCAAAATCAGCTATAACACCGCTTCGGTAAGTAAGGGAGACATGAATACATGGATCGATTCTTACAACACCTTCTGGAAAGACTGGCAAGCAGTCAATAATGGCCAATTGAATGGCCAGATCGATCCCCTTAACTATGGATCGAAGTACGAGGTGGAACTGCGGATTCCTATTATTTTTGGACTGGCGCTCAACCTGAGTGGAAGCCATTTCAACAATGCAAGTGGGGGAGCTTTTGATTTTGTTCATGAAACACAGAACCAATCCGAAACGGATTCCATCGAGAATGAGATTAAAGGCTACCCGATAAAAATCGGATTTAGCTATTCCCAATCCCTTCCTTTCTTGAAAAACCTTTACATTTTTGCTGGTGTTGGGAGACATATTACTTTTCTCAAATACAGATATCTTCAAGATTATACGTTGAGAATAGGAGAACATTCCTACAACTTAAAAAATGATTATACCTATAATTCTGAAGCATTGGGTGTGTATGCCTCTCTCGGATTAGAGTATGACTTGATTAAACACATTGCCATTGTGATCGAGGCAGAAAAAGTATGGTCCAAGGCTGATGGCTTCAAAGGACCATATGAAAGTGTACTTATAGATCCCTTTGAAGGCACCCAAACAAAACAAGGAAAAGCTTCCCTGTATTTCTATGAAAATAAGCAATGGTGGAGCAATACATATTATTCCTCCCTTTCAGGCCATAATAAGAGGCCTGAAGACCCTGAAGATGAAGATTATCCTGTGGGGGCAGTGGACATAACGAACATCCGTCAAGGAGAATTTGATCTAAGCAGTTTGTCCTTTAAAATAGGAATCCGGTTTAAATTCTAAAAGATTCAACCAACATGTCAAAGATATTGGTCGCCTACATCAGCTGGACTGGGAATACAAAAAAAGTTGCAGACGCCATCTTTGAAGTCCTGGAGGGAGACAAAACAATCAAGACTATGGACGAGGTACAAATTCTTGATGAATACAATCTCATATTCCTAGGCTTCCCTGTCCACTCCCACAGTGTCCCTTTCAAAACAGAGGAGCTGATAAAACGCATTCCTCCTGGGAAAAAAATCGCCCTGTTCTCCACGCACGGATCTCTCACTGGAAGCCGACTTTCCCGGGAAGCCTTGGAACATGCTTCCATCCTTGCATCCAATTCCAAGATACTGGGAACATTCACATGCCGAGGTAAAGTTTCCCTACAGGCCTTAGAAGTGTTGAGCAAATCCCCCGAACATAAGGCTTGGGCAGAGATGGCGGCTTCAGCCCAGACTCATCCAGATAAACATGACCTGGATGATGCTCGATCGTTTGCCAAATGGATCACGACTTTGAGCCTCCAGGATTAATTTAGCTGGTTCTCCTCCATTTCGTATGGGTAAGCTCTAATGGAAAAAGACATCGGGTATGTCCACAGCGCCATTGAGGATCTAGCCTTCACGAACCGTTCTTCGAGGGAAACAATTTGGGGACGTCCCCAAATTGTCGGTGAGGCTGTATTGAGCACGACTTTGCTTAAGAATAAGAGATCCGGACAAGCACTGGAACAGAGGCTAGAGTGGAAGAGATTGGGAGTTAACGCGCGCAGTTCCGCAGCCGCCGAGAAGGGCGCTCCAAACATGCCTGATGGTTTTGGAACACACTGAAAATAATGCCCACACAAAATGGGAGAGACCCATTAGTTTTTTTTGGATTTTGCGATAATCTGATCTGCTGCAGTGTAGGGATCTACCTCTCGCCGGTAAATTCTAGCGATCAAATCTTCGAACTCAGAGTCGCGGATATTGTCGGATACGGCCCTATATAACTTATTACTTATGATGTCTTTCAACATCCAGGAAATCAATTTCTTCTTCCGAGAAGCTTGTAATTCATGATCCCTGGCTGACAGAACCCTTTCGATTTCTTCAGAAAGAGTCTGGATCCCTTTCCCATCGGTGGCCACAGTTTTCACCACAGGAGGAATCGGCTTATCCTTCAATCCCAATTCCAGCATTGCCCGTATCTGTTTTTCTGTTTTATCTGCCTCCGGGGAATCTGCCTTATTGAGAACAAAAATATCAGCGATCTCCATAAGGCCTGCTTTAAAGGCCTGGATCTCATCTCCGGCACCGGGGATCAGGACAACAAGAATAATGTCGGCGAATTTAACTACTTCCACCTCATCCTGTCCCACACCCACTGTCTCCACAAGAACAATGTCTTTACCAGAGGCTTCCAGGATGGCTATGGCTTCGCCCGAGGCTTTAGTTAAACCCCCAAGATGGCCCCTGGTTGCCATGCTCCTTATGAATATCCCCGGGTCCGTGCTGTGTCTCATCATTCTGATTCGGTCGCCGAGGATAGCTCCTCCACTGAAAGGACTAGAAGGATCCACAGCTATGATCCCCAGTTCCTTGTTGTCTTTTCTCACATACCCAATCAGCTTGTCGACCAATGTGCTTTTACCCGATCCCGGTGAGCCTGTAATGCCGATAATGGTGGATTTTCCTGTGTGGGGGAATAGTTCCTTTAACAGGTTTTGGGCCTCGCGGCTGTTATTCTCGACCATGGAAATCCCCCTAGCAATAGCCATGGGTTTCCCATTGAGGATCTGCTGTGCTAATTTCATTTAGATCCAATTAGCCTGAATTATTTACGCTAATATTCTGATAAGACCTTCTGGGCTATGATCCACCGCTGGACTTCCGAGGTTCCTTCGCCGATGGTTGCCAATTTTGAATCCCTGTAGAATTTTTCAACAGGATAATCCTTTGTAAATCCATATCCTCCATGAATTTGAACGGCCATCGAGGAGGATTTCACCGCCAATTCGCTGGCAAAGAGTTTCGCCATGGCAGACTCTTTCGGGATCTTCTTCCCTTGATCCTCAAGAAAGGCGGCCCGATAGGTAAGGAGTCGCGCCGCATCCAATTCTGTAAAGCCATCGGCAAGCATCCACTGGATGGCTTGAAAATCGGCGATGGGTTGGTCAAATTGGACTCTTTCTTTGGCGTACTTCAAGGCCGATTCTAAGGCCCCTGCCGCAATACCCAAGGAGAAACCGGCAATGCTCACGCGGCCTCCATCTAAAACAGCCATAGCCTGCCGGTATCCTTTTCCCTCCTCACCGATTATATTCTCGGTAGGTACCTTGACATCCTCGAAAATAAGCTCAGACGTGTCAGCCGATCTTATTCCCAGTTTGTCTTCTTTTTTGCCCACTTGAAACCCTTCCATCCCCTTTTCCAGGATAAATGCCGATATCCCGTTCCTTTTGTCCTCGGGATTAGTGATCGCCAGGACCACATGGATTTCTGCCAAAGATCCGTTGGTGATGAAGAGTTTGGATCCGTTAAGAATCCAATGATTTCCCTCTTTTACAGCCTTAGTCTTCATGGCAGCCGCATCCGATCCAGCCCCTGCTTCGGTCAGTCCCCAAGCTCCCAATGTCTCTCCGGTAGCTAATCTGGTTAAATATTTTCTTTTTTGTTCTTCAGAGGCAAAAAGATTGAGATGATTGGAACACAGAGAATTGTGCGCGGCGACGACCAAACCAACCGAAGGATCGACCTTGGAAATTTCTTCAAGGATGATAACATAATCGCAATTCGTGTAGCCCACACCTGAATATTCAGTCGGAATGACAATTCCCAACAGGCCCATCTCACCCAATTTTTGAGTCAGAATTTCCGGCCATTTTCCCATCTCATCGCTTTCCTTGATCAGGGGTCGTATCTCTTTTTCTGCAAACTTTCTGATGGAATCCTTCAATATCTCTTGCTCTTCTGTCAGCAAAAAATCCATACTCTCTCCTTATTTCTTAATCCCATAATTTTCCTCTTCATATTACTTTCACGGTTGACATTTATCAAGAAGAAATTGACTTAGCCGGATAAATCATCTACTTTAAAGTTGTTATGGTAGGATTTCTGAGGATCATTTCATACGCGCTGTTTGCCTATATTGTTTACAAATCCATCCGTTTCTACCTAAAGCTCAGCCAAAAAAGCAATTCTCCCCCTAAATCCAAACAGATCTCAGGGCAAATGGTGAAAGATACCATATGTAATACCTATCTTCCTCAGGAAGACGCTATAAAAGAAATAATTGAAGGAAAAGAATATTTTTTCTGCTCTAAGGAATGCCGCCAAAAATTCCTAGAATCTAAAAAATAGCCTACCTGAATTATTTATAAAAACTGTCGATACCATCTCATTTCCAAGAAATAAAGAATAGAAAACTATTAAATTATTCATCGACAGTTTTTACCCTATGGGCGAGCCGATCTCACTACATCGGCTTCGTTGCAGCCCACTTGCGGTAGTTTACTACAGCTGCGTGGGCCACTGCCTAGCCGCTGCAGCAATCTCCGCCCGTAAATAATCCAGGCTCCAGGATTATTCAGGTAAATTAAGGGGTTAGGCTCCAGGCGTCTATAGTCACCGAATCTTCCAGATTAAACTGTTCATGCTCATGATTAGGGGGGATAATACAAGATTCGTCTTCCTTTAATACAATGGTTTTTACTTTTTCCTCTGTTTTTATGATGACCTTTTGTTCGCCTTTGAGGACAGTGGTGACTTGTTCATAGAAATGGGTGTGAGGCGGTACGTGAGATCCTTTTTTGTATTCGAATTTTGCCATCAACACATCTCTACCGCATGCAAGAGTCCGTCGAATGACTCCTTCGAATACTTCCACAACATGCTGGTCTTTTTCTTCAATTTTGATCATTCCGCCTCCTCTTAAGGCTTGTTACAATCCAGGTTGAATCATAAGGCTTGTGCCGTATATTTAGTCAGATGAAGCTGCCAATATGAGTAATCAGATTATGCGAAAATCTAAAAACTCTCCTTTGTAGTCCTCCCACTCTGTTTGAACACTCTCGACTCGTGACAACGGAGGCCCTTCCCTCAGTCTCCTCTCCAGGCTCCGGATGTTTCCCTTCTCCCCTTCGACCAAAGCTTCAACGCGGCCATCAGGCAAGTTTCTCACCCAGCCCGAAAGATCCATCGAGGAGGCCCATCTCTGTGTTTGATCCCTGTAGAAAACGCCTTGCACTCTTCCCGATATCCATATTCGCGCTCTTGCATTCATCTTAAACCCTGTATATTTATAACACACTCCTCCGCATCACAGTCAAGCCCGATTATGAGCATTATGGAGTCAAACCTTGACTCAGGACATTTTAAGTTGATTAACCTGGATTATTTACGAGCCGAGACCCTCCGCCCTACCCTAGTATCATAGGATGAGAGGCGTGACCTATGCTAGCTGTGGTTGTCCACCGCAAATGGGTCACAACGAAGCAGATGCGGTAAGATTGGTTCCCGCGAAGGGTAAAAAAAGCCGATGAATAGTTTAGGTTACAAGTCTATGTTAATATAGGTGTCTGAGAAAATGTCCAATGTCAAGGATTGACTCTAATTGAACTCAAAAAAAATTCTTCTTTCTGTAGCAGGATATGATCCAACTTCGGGTGCAGGGATAGTCCTAGATTTAAGAGTCTTTCAGAAATACGGGTATTATGGAATGGGAGTTCTCACTTCTTTGACATCGCAGAATACACAAACCGTAAAAAAAGTTCATTGCCCTACCTCTCGATTCGTCTTTGAGCAGTACAGACATCTGCGCGCTGATGTGGAATTTTCAGGCATCAAAGTGGGGATGATCGGCTGTGCAGAAAATATCACCGTAATCGCAAAAATCTTAA
>DAOWCB010000134.1 GCA_030633795.1 Candidatus Aminicenantota bacterium
GGGATGGGTGGGATTTCATGCGCTCGGGGAACTGGTCAATGTCTTTGGGGGACATCTTGATGCGGGGGCTATCCTCCCTCCCCAACAGGGTTTCGATTTGACTTCCTTTCTGCTTCAGCTTTCGATGACGGCGTTCGTGATATTCACCTGCGGAATCGTTCTGGTGAAGGGTTTACGAAAAGGAATCGAAAGAACAAGCAAATGGATTGTGCCCTCGCTGTTTGTGATTCTGATAATTTTGATTTTTCGGTCTGTTACGTTGTCTGGTGCTAAACAGGGGATCGATTGGTTTATTGGGAGTTTCCGTTTCGATGCATTAAAACCCTCGGTAATGGCGGCGGCTTTGGGAATGGCGTTTTTTTCGATGTCTTTGGGCGGAACGTTTATGGTCATTTATGGCTCTTATCTTGAAAAGAAGGCAGTAATTTCAAAAAATGCCGTATTTACAGGAATTGCGGCTTCTCTGGCAGGCATTCTGGCGGGATTCGCCATTTTTCCGGCCGTTTTTGCTTTCGGTCTCGAGCCCAATTCCGGGCCTGGGCTTATCTTTTCTACTTTACCAAAGACCTTTGACTTGATGCCTGCGGGTTGGGTGTTTGGGCTTCTGTTTTTTGTGGGTCTGTTTGGTGCCGCCTATCTGTCTGACGTGGCTGCCTTTGAGGTCTTGGTTGGTGGCCTCCTGGATAACACGAAATTGGACAGAAAAAGGGCCGTATTTCTAATATGCGCCATCGTTTATGTCCTCGCGATTCCTCCGATGATCAACATGAAAGTTTTTGTGCCCTGGGATTTGACGTTCGGTTCGGGCATGCAGGTTCTCGGTTCCCTTTTGGCAGTCGTGACCGCAGGCTGGTTTATAAAAAGATATGAATTTCTGAAAGAACTCAATGTAGGGAGAAGTTTTTTTCAAACGTTTTTGTACTGGTGGTTGAGGATTATCGTTCCTGCTTCTATCCTGTTTGTGGGCATCAATTGGGTGCTAGAGTTTGTGTTTGACTTTAAAATATTTGGATGATTCTTTTTGGATATAGGGGAAAAAATGAAAAAAACCATACGTATTGTTTTTAAAAGTGAATTCAGTTTTTAGAATCAGAACTTTCTCGAATAAACAAAAGAAAATGAAGGATTGGTGATAGTTGAATTTTCGTGCTGAAGCCCAGCCTGCACAGACACATACTTTCCTAGCCTTTTTATCAGCGTCCCATTGTGTGTGGCTCTGCTTGCCTTTGGATTTTCGGGTCTGCACACAGTACTCCCATGTAATCTTATATCTACAATATTGTGTATAGATCCTTTAAAAGAGTAATCCATTTTTCTAACACCAGGGGATCCATTAATAAAAACCGTGGCTGTGAAATATTTATTCACACTCCCTGTTAATCCAAATCCAAAATTTTTATTTTCAAAATTGTAATTCCCAGAAGGTACTATTTTTATGGATTCGCTGACTTTAATTGATCTGCTTGCAGAAAAAGCTGGTTTTTGTTTGCTATTGATGACCACATGTGCGTCAAAGCTTGCAATTTCTGCATCCCCTTTGAATGAGTGCAGCTTTTTCTGTGCATTGTAATTATACTGGACTTTCCATTTATCAAAACTAATATATTTTGTAATCTGTGTCACTTTTCTTGTTTTTCCGAGTTTTACATCTAACCTTGTCTTTAGTTTCTTTTTTTCTAGGCGAATGTCTTGAGTGAATGTAACTTTTTCATCTTTTGGAGCTCTGTAAGCAAAATCAGGATCAATGTGTGCAAATTCAGGTTTTATTAAATTACAAGAGGTTTCTTCTTTTAGAATTTTCCTCACCTCTCCTTGAATTCTTCTGAGGAACTCTTCATATTGCTCATTTCTCTTTTTCAACTGTTCCTTTTTAAGATTCTCCCCCTTTTTCTGTATATTCTTATTCTCACTCCACATGTAAGAATTGATGAAAACAGATAGAAAGAGGACACCACACACCAGTATTCTTCCTCTTATATTCATCTTCAGCCCTTCTATAAGCTTCAGTTGAGCACTCTCAAATAAATTAGTCGGTTTTTGAGAAAATAAAACCCAAAAATTACTTAAATATAAGTACAATGTTTAGAACAGACATGGCCTTTGTCGGTTAAACCTTATTTTTCGCCTTAAAAAGTGATCTTAAATTGTGTTCCCTCCAATTCAGATATTCTTTGGCGGGATTTTTTCAATTCATTGATAAGCTGCGCTTTAGAATTGGTTTTTTCGTTTACGGAAGGTCCATCTACCATATTCCTGGTTTTACCGGTGAGGACAGTGACCCTGGCTTCCTCCAACACAGATAGTTTCACAACTCATGCATTTTTGCTATTACCTTTAGGGGTGAATTTAGGGGTGATACCTGATTGTTCAATCAATGGGTTATGCTTGCGAGTTACGCAGGAGCCGAGAATGCCGATGACGGATGGGTAGGTTTGTGATTAATCCAGGTTGAGTTTTTGTTTGCTGAGTGCCATTGGGCTTTCTTTTTCTCTTGAGAAGGGGCGCAAGCGGAATGTGTACGTGTACTCTTTCGGAAAAAGCGTGTATTTGTCGTGAGGTCTGGCTCCCCAGCTGTTATCTCCGCCAACTCCCATCTGCTTGTAGTCCAGGTTCCATGTGACCAAATCTCTTTTTTCGAGGTCTGTCGCGTGTCGCTGTTCCTTTTCGGGTCCATTTTCGAAATCATCCATCAGGTAATGATTGACGGAGATGCTCAGCAGAGGCATCCCCACAGCCAGAAGGCCGATACCTTTATCATCCGTTAATGCAACCCACCGCACATCTGTTTTGTTGCCGCTCTCTTGCGGCCTGATGTAAGGATGGTGTTGGTCGATGACTTTGCCCTGATAGAGGTCAATAGCAGCGCTTGTCTTCCTGTCCCAGTAGCTTTCATGGGGGCCGCGTCCGTACCATTCCATATTGTCAAATTCAACAGGTAGGATCATCTGCATCCCGAATCGGGGAAGCTCAGGAAGGTCTCGGTTTCCAGGGGAGAATCTGTTTTCGATAAAAATATCCCCGCTTCCCAATATGATGAACCGGCTGTCGTAAAGGGAATTTCCTGCTTCGAGAATAGAGGCCACATCGATCTGAACCTGTGAAGGCCCAGTTTTTTTGATGGAAACGTTTTCGACCCTTCGTTTTGTTCTTATTTTAAACCAAATTTTACACCGCTCAGGCATTCCGTTTCCGAAATCGTTGTCGTTGGGAATCCTCCAGAAATTGGGCAATGGGCCTTGTTTGATCAATTCTTTTTTTTCGAAGATGAGGGAGTGAATAGTTCCTTTGTCTTTATCAAAAGTGAGGGCGAAAGTGTTTCCTTTTATAATCGCCTGATTTTCCGTTTGGTCCAGCTCAAGCGGAGGGATTTTATCCAAATCTATAGTTTCAGGCTCGGTATAAACCGGCAATTTGAATTGATCCCATGCCACTTCATGTCCTTCAGGAACAAGGCCTGTCTTATGAGCTGTTATCCAGCTCAAGTTCAGGAAATATTCCACACCTGGGGTGGGTTGGATTCGGGGAAAAGGGATTCTCACCTCTGTGCTCTCATGAGGATCCACATCCATTCTTGGTATTTTTCCTTCAGCGATGATTTGACCATCCCCCTTTAATTCCCATTTCATTACATAGTCGTTCAGGTTCGTGAAGTCATATAAATTGTGGATCCGAAACCTGCCCTTTTCCAGCTCAACCGGTTCGGCTTTGATGTACTGGTAGACTTTTTTAACCTCCCAGATATGGGGATGGATTTTTCTATCGGGAAAGACCAATCCGTTGATGCAAAAATTATCATTGCTGGGGGTACCTGGCGGGCCAAAATCTCCTCCAAAAGCCCAGAAAGGCGTGCCGGTTTCATCCTTAGCCGCTAAACCCTGGTCCACCCAGTCCCAAATAAATCCTCCCTGGAGTTTTTTGTGTGCGTATATCACATCCCAATAGTCCTGCAGGTTCCCCACGCTATTTCCCATGGCGTGGGCATATTCGCACAGGATAAGAGGCCGCGGGTCCTCTCCCTCTGCATATTCTTTGATCTCATGGATCCTGTGATACATCGGACAGAAAATATCCGTGTAAGGTTCCAAACCCACGTCCTCGCTCTGGACAGGCCTGGATGGATCTCTCTCCTTTATCCACTTATAAGTGGCCTTAAAATTCTGGCCGAATCCGTTTTCGTTACCCAAAGACCAAATAATAATGCAAGGATGATTCTTATCGCGTTCCACCATCCGGATGGTGCGGTCCAGGAATGCCTGTTGCCATTCCGGTTTATCAGTGAGGGATTTATCAGGGTTGTAAGGTTCCACACCGTGAGACTCGATGTTTGCCTCGTCAATTACATACAGGCCATATTTGTCGCAGAGCTCATACCATCGGGGGGTGTTGGGATAATGGCTCGTACGAACAGCGTTGATATTGAACCTTTTCATGAGCTTGATATCTTGGATCATCGAATCTTCCCTCACATAGCGTCCTGTGATGGGATCGTGCTCGTGGCGGTTGACTCCTTTGAGGTAGATCGGAACACCATTGATCAAAAGCTGGCCGTCCGCAATTTCCACTTTTCTGAATCCGACCTTGCATGTGACAACTTCTGCGGTTTGACCTGAGTTGTCGATCAAAGAGAGGAGGAGTGTGTAAAGATGGGGTGTTTCAGCCGTCCATTTTTTTGGATTTTTGATATCCAGGTCGAATGCGACAGCAGAATCGTTCTGTTCACTTGCTTGAAAATCTCTCTTGACTGGAGAATCCAGGATGGACTGGTCATCGGCATCCAAAAGATCTAACTGGATACGAAAATTGCCGGTATTTTGAACCAGGTGATTCTGGACAAGGACAGCAACATTTAACTTTGCATTTCGGTAATTGTCATCCAAATCGGTAATGGAAAAAAAATCTCGGATATGGACAGAGGGAGTCGAAAACAGGTAAACATCCCGCTCGATGCCGCTGATCTTCCAGTAGTCCTGGCCTTCCAAATAAGCTCCGTCGCTATAGCGGTAGACCTCCAAGGCGAGAGAATTTTCCCCCTTACGAAGAAATCCGGTGATGTTAAATTCAGCCGGGGTTTTGCTGCCCTGGCTGTATCCTACATTTTTCCCGTTTACCCAGAGGTACATGGCGGATTTCACGCTGCCGAAATGCAGGTACACTGGACGGCCTTCCCAGTTGTCGGGAATCGTGAATGATCTTCTGTATGA
>DAOWCB010000006.1 GCA_030633795.1 Candidatus Aminicenantota bacterium
AGTTTTTTTTGTAATTTATTCAACCTGGAGAACCGGATCAGGAAATGTCTCTCCATGTTCTGCCAATATTCTCGGCTGTAGCAGGCTCTGTTTTTGCCGATGGCCTCCAAAATGAGGCGAGGGCAGTTCCTGAGGATCACAAATGCTCGATCAAGATTTTTATTCCGATAAAAATCAGGATAAGGCCTCCAAAAAGTTCAGCCCTTTTCCCCGCAATCTTGCCGAACACTGGCCCCAATTTCGTCCCAAAATAAGTCAATGCAAATGCGACTCCTCCGATGATGAGAGAAGGAAAAAATATTTTCTGTTCCAGGGCTGCAAAGCTCAAGCCTACAGCAAAGGCATCGATACTGGTGGCAATCGAAAGTAAAAACAGAGTCACGCCCTTGGTCGGATCATCCGCCACTTTTTTTGCCGAGTCCCCGTTGCGGAAAGACTCCGCCACCATTTTTCCTCCGATTAAGAGAAGTAATCCGAATGCCACCCAATGATCCACATCACGTATGTAATCAAGGAATCCCTGACCTGCTAGCCACCCAATCAGCGGCATCAGGAATTGGAAAAATCCGAAGAAAACAGCAAGACGCAAACTCTGGCTCTTTTTTAGCCCTCCAGGGAACACGCTCAGCCCAATCGATACGGCAAAGGCATCCATGGCCAATGCCAGAGCGACAGGAATAACGAGAAAGAGATTCATCCTGAATTATCTGCCAAATATTTCAGAGCAAGAGCGGTCATTAAAAGAGTTGCCTGGGGAAGAGCTTTTTCGTCGATATCAAACGCCGGGTGGTGATGGGGATATTCCATCCCATCCCCTATCCCAAAAAACAAAAATGCCCCTGGAACCTCCTGGAGAAAATAGGCAAAATCCTCCCCACCCATGACAGGATCGATTTTTTGCACCTTTCCCTTTCCAAAAATTCCACTGGCTATATGAGCCACAAAATCCACCATTGTCTCATCGTTGACAACCGTGGGATAACCCTTCTCGTACTGAAAATCAGCCGTTGCACCAAAGGCCGCACACGTGGCATCGGTTATCTCCTTCAAGCGATTCTCGGACAATTCTTGCACATCGGCGTCAAAGCTCCGTACCGTTCCCGTAAGGAACACTTCCTCAGGGATGATGTTGTAAATCGTGCCTCCCTCGATGGTTCCGAATGAAATAACGACAGGCTTTAAGGGGTCCACATTCCGGCTGGCGATGCTCTGGATATTCACGACCAGATGAGAGGCTACCAGGATAGGGTCCACCGTTTGGTGGGGCATCGAACCGTGTCCGCCTTTTCCCTGGATGCGGATCGTGAATTTGTCGGGTTGGGCCATCATGGCACCCTTCACGAGTCCGACAATACCCGTGGAAAGGAGCTGCCAGAGGTGGAGACCGAAGATGGCATCCACATCTTCCAAGGCGCCCTCTTCTATCATGATTTTTGCTCCTCCGGGAATCCTCTCCTCGGAGGGCTGGAACAGGAACACCACATTGCCCTGGAAGGCATCTTTTCTTCGACAGAGAAGCTCGATCACCCCCATCAGAATCGCCATGTGTCCGTCGTGACCACAGGCATGGGCAGCTCCAGGATTTTCGGATCTATACTCTTTGTCCCCGTCTTCTTTTAGAGGAAGGGCATCGATATCGGCTCTCAACGCAACCGTTTTGCCCCCAGGTTTTCCCCTCAATACACCACGGAGGCCTGTTTTGGCCATTTCCTGAACGGGGATGTCATGGTCCTCTAGGAATTTCCGCAAAACCGAAGAGGTCCGGTGCTCCTCGAATGCTGTTTCCGGGTGTCGATGAAAATCGCGGCGCCAGGCGATCAGCTGGTTGGCTAATTCCTCAGTTTCTTTTTTTAACTCATCGATCATGCCTGTCCTCCGATTCAAGTTTTTTCACATCCGTTGGTTTTGTACTAAGACTAACCAACAATGTCACGATGCTGTTTATTGCCAATCCCACAAATCCCGCATTCAATCCGAGGAACGGGTCACGACCGCTGACAATAAGCACAACCACAACAGCGATCCCCACGATCAGACCGCTGAAAACCCCTGTTTTTGTGACCCGCTTCCAAAACAGCCCCAGGACGACTCCCGGAAAAAACTGGCAAACTCCATCATACCCGAAGATCAACAGATTGACCAGTTCCTCTGTAAAGGCTATCGCAAAAATCAGCGCTATGGTCGTTATGACAAGAACCAGAAACCGGGAAAGCCTCATCACGGTCTCATCGCTGGCTTTCGGATTAAATCCTGCCTTGTACACATTTTTTGCGAGCAGCGTCGAAGCAAATAAAACGAGGATCGAGGCGGGAACCATGGCAGTCACAGCCCCGGCTGCCCCCACAAACCCCATGAACCAGGAAGGATACGTTTTATTGACCAATTCCAGAAAGGCCATGTCTCCGTTTGCCAAACCGGGGATAACCAGGAGGGCCGTGAATCCCACCATGAAGATGAGCAGGATCGGGATCTGGTAGATGGGCATGATGATGGCGTTTCTCTTGATGATGTTAGCACTTTTGGCAGAAAAGACCGAACCGAACACATGGGGCCACATGTAAAATCCCAATCCGGTCAGGAGGAGGGTGGACATCACCCAAATCACACCCATGTGGGATGTTCCTCCCGGAAGAACGAGGTATTGCGGTTTTTGCTCGATCAGCGTGCGGAACATATTGCCGAATCCCCCAAAATAGATTATCGGCACCCCGATCCCGACCACAAGCACTGCCACGATCATCATGATGTCCTTGACGATGGACACCCAGGCAGTTCCCCGGATTCCGCTGGTATAGACAAAGACACAGGTCAAAACAAAAGAAATGGCGATGGCCAAACGGGAGGGAATGGCCTGGTTGCTGGCCACTTCCACGATCAAGCCCAATCCCGTTAGCTGAAGCTGAAGATAGGGAATGATGGAAAAAACGCCGATTAGGGCTACTAAGATCCCGAGAGCACGGCTGTTATACCGATTGACAAAATAATCCGGCTGGGTGTGAAGACCGTGTTTTTTTCCCACTTTCCACAGGGCCGGGAGGATAAAAAAGGACAGGGTGTAGGCCAAAGCACCATAGGCCAGGATGTAGAAGGTAGGGGCTCCTTTGGAGTAAGCCCAACCGCTGGCCCCGAGAAAGGTGAATGTCGTGTAGATTTCCCCTGCCATTAACAGCCATATGATGACGATCCCGAACTGTCGGCCTCCCACCGTCCAGTTCTCGAGATTCATCTTGACATGTCGGCCCGCATAAATGCCCAACAGGGCAGAGAACAGTATAGTGCCCAGAATGATGAATAACGCCGCGTTCACTTATCTTCCCCTTCTTCTGGCGGATTGTACTTTTTCTCGAGTTTATAGGCCAAGGCAAGAATAACAGGTGTAAGCACCACCCAAGCCAATAGCCAGAACAACAAAAACGGTAAACCCAGGATGATCGGTTCGATCCGGTTGACCAATGGAAGGGCAAAAACCATAGTGATAAACGGGATAGCTCCTAGGATCAGAGCGATTCTCGTCCCTTTTTTCATCCCAACCTCCTTAAGCCTGCCATTATATCAAAATAAAGGAAGCATCTCCAAAACCGTATTAAAGAATCAGTCAAGCAAACTGAAACGTCAGCCCGCTGAATTTCCGCCTTGTTTCAGCGAGGAAATTCCGCTTATTCCTCGGCTCGCCTCCGGATGGCCTCCTCTTCAGCTTACCAGACTGATTAAATGCCATCGCGGATTTGGAAATGCTTATTTAAAATAAACAAGAATTTTGCATACGGGAAAACCAGTGTATAATAGGAATTCTTAATCAGAGAAAAGCAAGAAATATTATCATGAAACAAGTAATTGCCCTCAGAGGCGTCCGGGTTCACAACTTGAAAAATATCGACCTGGATATTCCCCTGGATAAAATGATCATCGTCACCGGGGTATCCGGGTCGGGAAAATCCGCCCTGGCTTTCGACACTCTTTACGCCGAAGGACAGCGCCGTTATATCGAGTCCCTTTCCGCTTATGCCCGCCAATTTCTGGAAAGAATGGAAAACCAGAGGCAGAACGCATAGAAGGCATCCCTCCAGCGATTGCCATCCAGCAAAAAGCCGTCACTAAAAATCCTCGCTCTACTGTGGCTACCGTGACGGAAATTTACGATTTTTTGCGGGTCCTTTTTGCCAGGATAGGGATAGTTCACTGCCACAAATGTGGCCAACCTGTCCTGAGGGACACGATCGACGCCATCGTGGAAAAACTTCACATCCTCCCTCTCCAGACAAAAATCTGGATATCCTTCCCCTGGCCCCGAAACAAAGGACTCTCGGATTTGCAGAAAGACGGGTATCACCGGATCATTTACCAAGGCGAAATTTTCCCACTGGACTTGGACAAAGGCAAAAAGAACCAAACCTTGGATGTCCTGGTGGACCGAATGACTCTGGATGAAGAGGAACGGGACCGGCTTGTCGACTCTCTTGAAATCGGGCTGAAAAAGGGTGGCGACAGGGTCAAAGTCCAAACAGAAGAGGGTGAAACCTTCCTGTTCTCTGCAAAACTCGAGTGCAAAAAATGCCAGATCCAGTACGAAGATCCCTTCCCCAACCTCTTCTCCTTCAACAGCCCTCAGGGCGCCTGCCCCAAATGCCACGGATTCGGGGATCTGGCGGTTCTGGACGAAGACAAAGTCATTCCCGATAAGAACAAATCGCTGGAAGAAGGAGCTGTCGAGCCCTGGACCAAGCCTGTATCCCGCAGGAGGATGAGAAGGTTGATTGCGGAGGCTCAGGAACACAATATTCCTACGAATGTCCCGTTCAAGGACCTTCGAAAAGAATGGCAGACATTGATCATCGAAGGCGGTTCCGGATTTCACGGGGTCCAGGACTTTTTCGACCGGCTCCAACGGAAAAAATACAAGGTGCAGGTGCGGGTTTTTATCAGCCGCTACAGAAAATATGTTCCCTGCCCAGACTGCCATCAGATGCGGCTCAACCCGCAGGCCTTGAGTGTCAAGATCTTGGGACTCCATATCGGTGAAGTTGTCCATAAAACCGTCCGGTATGCCTCCGATTTTTTCCAGGATCTGCCGCTTTCTTCTTTCCAAAAACAAGTGGCGGAAAAATTGATCGCAGAAATCCAAAACAGGCTGAAATTTTTGTTGGAAGTCGGGCTGGATTACATCACATTGGACAGGATGACATTTACCCTGAGCGGTGGCGAAGCCCAGCGGATCAACCTGGCCGCAGCCCTTAGCACATCCCTGGTGGGAACCCTTTTTGTACTGGACGAGCCGAGTATCGGACTCCACGCACGCGACAACCAACGCCTTATCGACATCCTCAAATCTCTCAAAGAGATCGGAAACACAGTTCTTGTAGTGGAACACGACCCCGAGATTATTAAATCTGCCGAATATCTTATCGATCTGGGCCCTCTGGCGGGAGAGGCAGGAGGAGAAATCGTGTACGCCGGCCCTTTGAAAGATTTTTTCGCCTATTCTGGGTCTCTCACCGCGGATTACCTGAGAGGGGAAAAAGAGATAAAAATACCGGAAAAAAGACGCAAACCCGGATCTTTTTTGACCATCCACAATGCCCATAAACACAACCTTTGTCATCTCGATATCCAAATTCCTTTAAACGTTTTCACGTGTGTCACAGGTGTTTCTGGATCGGGCAAAAGCACCCTCCTGCATGATGTCCTTTACTTGGGTTGGCAAGGAAAATCATTCGACGGTTTCCAGGAAATCGCAGGACGAGAGGGAATTGATAAAATCCTGATGGTCGACCAGTCCCCGTTGAGCACATCTCCCAGATCCATCCCTGCCACCTACACCAAAGCCATGGACGACATCCGGGAGGTGTACAGTCAAACACGAGGAGCCCAGGCCATGGGTTACAAACCGGGGATTTTTTCCTTCAACACCTCTGGAGGGCGCTGTGAGGAATGCAAAGGTGCAGGTCAGCAAATCGTGGAGATGCAGTTTCTCTCGGACATCGTCCTGACCTGTGAAGCGTGCAAAGGCCGAAGATTCCAGGACGAAATCCTGGATATCAAATACAAAGGCAAGAACATCAGCGATGTTTTGAAGATGAGTATTTCAGAAGCATGCATTTTTTTTGCCGAACGCCCAAAAATCCGAAAAAAACTAGCTCCGCTTATAGAGGTGGGACTGGGTTATCTCAGGTTGGGGCAGCCCACCACAACCCTGTCCGGCGGCGAACTGCAGCGGATCAAGCTTGCCCATAACCTAGTCCATCAAAGGACGAAAAGAATCCTTTATTTATTTGACGAACCCACCATCGGCCTTCACCCGAACGACATCTCCGTCCTGCTCGACACCTTCCAGAAACTTGTGAACTACGGGCACACAGTCGTGGTCATCGAACACAACATGGATGTGATCAAATGTGCCGATCACATCATCGACCTAGGACCCGAAGGTGGGGAAAAGGGAGGCCGCGTTGTTGCCAAAGGCACTCCAGAGCAAATCATCCGGTCCAAAAAATCCCACACCGCCCTCTTCCTCCGTAATCACCTCGTATGAGTTGACATAAGAGGGAGGCGGTGATATTGTCACTTGGGTAAAGTACGGCTAATGGATACATTTGGTTGGATCTCCATCCTTCCCCCTCTTTTGGCCATCTTTTTGGCCATCAAAACAAAACATGTGTACATCTCTCTAGTTTTTGGAATCTGGTTCGGCTGGACCATCATCCACGGGTGGAATCCGTTGGTTGGACTTATCCAGACGATAAACGCCCTGGTCGCTGTGTTCAAGGATGCCGACAACACCCGGGTGGTGCTTTTCAGCGCGATGATCGGCGCAATCATCACCTTCACCCAGTACTCGGGAGGGATGAAGGGGTTCGTGAACTGGGTGGTAGGAAAAGGACTTGTCCGGACTCACAGATCCGCCGGCCTCCTTGCCTGGTTTTTGGGATTTGTTATCTTCATCGAATCCAGCATCTGCGTTCTCGTTTCTGGGGCTGTCTGCCGCCCGATTTTCGACAAACTCAAGATTTCCCGGGAGAAGCTGAGCTATATCCTCGACTCCACCTCTGCTCCCAAGTGCATCCTCATCCCGTTGAACGCATGGGGGGCCTTTGTTATCGGCCTTCTGGCCACCCAGGGAATGGAAAATCCCGTCCGAATCCTTGTTTCTTCGATGCCCTTCAACTTTTATGCCATCACAGCCCTTTTGTTGGTCCTTTTTGTGGTGATAGCCCGGAAGGACATCGGTCCGATGAAAAAAGCCGAGAAGCGGGTACGGGAAGAAAACAAGCTCCTGCGAGACGGGGCCGAACCCCTGATCGCGGACGATGTGGTGATGATGGAAGAAAAACCTGGCGTAACCCCCCGGGCGATCAACATGTTGATCCCGGTGATCACTATGGTCGTGGCCATGCCAGTCGTCCTGATCATCACAGGCGAAGGAAACCTGAAGGAAGGATCGGGGTCCCTGTCCGTCCTTTGGGCAGTCATCCTCGGCTTAATGGCGGGGGCCATCGCCTACAGGGCGCAGGGAATCATGAGGACCAAGGAGATAACAGCTATTTTCATGAAGGGAGTGGGAGGCCTTGTTCCTCTGGCAAGCTTGATGATCCTGGCTTTTGCCATCGGCGACACCTGCGAGGTCCTCGGTACTGGCCCCTTCGTCGCCCAAGCCGCCAAAACCACTCTCAATCCAGGGATCATCCCAGCCGTGCTTTTCTTGATCTCCTGTTTCATCGCGTTCTCCACCGGCACATCCTGGGGAACGTTTGCCATCATGATCCCGATAGCCGTCCCGATCATCCGCATCATCGGCCTTCATCCCGGGCTGATCATTGCGGCCGTTTTGGGAGGGGGTGTGTTCGGAGATCACTGTTCGCCGATTTCCGACACCACGATCATCTCTTCGATGGCTTCAGCAACCGACCATATCGATCATGTCCGCACACAGATCCCGTATGCCCTGATCGCTGCAGGGATTTCTCTAATTCTTTTTATCGTGTTCGGGTATGCACTATCATAGATTGAAAAAACGAACATCCCGGTCCAAGCTGATCTGCACAGCTCTTTTGCTATTTTTGGGCCTCTTTTCTTGGCTTTTTTCCCTACAAGAAAAACCGGCCGGCCAACTGCCCTATGAACGGGCCATCCAAGCCTTTGAAAAATTTGTTGCCGAACAGATGGCATTTGACCAAACACCAGGGATTTCTGTGGGTTTTATCAAGGGCGGTTTCACCTGGTCCCGTGGTTTCGGCTATGCTGATCTGGAAAACAGAGTCCCGGCTAAGCCAGAAAGTTCCTACCGGATGGCCTCCATCACAAAAACCTTTACGGCTTTTGCCGTCCTGCAGCTTGTGGAAACGAGGAAAATGGACCTGGATGCTGAGATACAGGCGTATGTCCCGTATTTCCCGCAAAAAAAATGGCCGATCACAATCCGGCAACTGCTGGGACATCTGGGAGGTATCCCTCACTATGTGGACCGAGATAAAGAACTGCACAACAAAACCCACAAAAACACACGAGAAGCCATCGCCATCTTTCAGGACTTTGACCTTGTTGCCGAACCCAACACCAAATACCATTATTCCAGCTACGGATACAATCTCCTTGGAGCTGCCATCGAGAAGGTTTCGGGCCTTTCTTACGGCGAGTATATCCAACGACACATTTTCGATCCGCTAGGAATGTCCGATTCTCGGATGGATGATCCGACGGCTCCCATTCCCAACCGCGTTAAGGGGTATTGGTTTGTAAGCGGCAGGATCGCCCGATCCGAATATGTAGACATATCCAGCCGGTTTGCGGCTGGAGGCACCCGATCGACTGTCGTCGATCTTTTGAAGTATGCCCGAGGGATCATCCAGGGAAAACTTCTGGAGCCTCAAACATGGAGGCAGATGCTGGTTCCCATGGCCACAAAGGATGGCCTCCTCACGGGGAGGGGCATGAGTTGGATGGTCCGCCCCCGTAGAGGGCATTTCCAGATCAGTCACGGGGGAAGTCAGGCAGAGACAAAAACCTATTTCCTGGTTTTTCCGATGGCAAATTTTGCCGTGGCCATCGCATCCAACCTGGAAACCTTTGACAGGGAGTTTTACGCTTACAAGTTGGCTGAGCTTGTCCTGCAGGAAGACCTGGATACCCCGGTTTACGTAACGGATGAGCTGGAAGAGTCTGTTTATTCGGCTTGTGAGCAGGCTTTTTCCTACGGGTTGAGCCATTATTATTGGCACTCCCGGACTCTCGCAAAAAATGAAAAAGACCTCGAGGAAGCTTTTGATTTCTTCAATAAAAATACTGATCCGGCCTCTTTGAGACAAAACATCCGAATGACAAATAACAACATTTTGGCCGGCATCAATCCGGCCACAGGCCAAGCCTTCACCAAAGTCGGCTCGTTCATGGCTGCCCAACTAGGCAAGGCCTACGGCAGAGACAAACTCCCGGATTATCATAAAACAGGTCCGATCGCCTTTTTCAGGGATTACACAACGCTCTCTCAGGCTTCGCCTTCCCTGAAAAAATCATACCAGTTTTCCAGACGGTTCAGACAATTGCTTTTTCGGCTGAATAGGGATTGGGCAAAAGTTTACACAGATGAAATAGAGTCGCTCCAAATCCCTTTGAAAGTTGACTTCGGCAAGCTTCAAGATATTCTGAAGAAGGCCTTTTCCGAGGCTTCCCTGTATCCGGATTTTCATGAGGATCTTACCCGGGTGGCCCAATATCATCTCAAAAACAACCGCACACAACAGGCTTTTTCTTTCCTCGACTTGGCCTATAAGCTCTACCCGAACCGGATCGACCCGATGACCGCCATGGCATCCCTTCATCTCTGGAACGGTAATGCCAAGGAGGCCAAGCACTTTTTCCAAAAAGCCTTTGCTAAAGACCCAACCCATCCGGGTGTCAGTATCCAAAAATTCCAAGGCTTGGCCCGCGACTTGATCAACGCAAAAAAGCTGGACAACCTGACGGCTTTGGCAGAAATTGTCACACAACTATATCCCGATTCGCCAGGCATAATCAAAGGCCTGGGCGACATGTTTTATAATCTCGGACAAAAGGACACGGCCCTTTTTTATTACAAAAAGGCCTTGAGGCTCGACCGGAAACTCAAGAATGTCCGAGACAGGATCAAAATCCTAGAAAAAGAGAGGAAAAAATGAAAAAATTTTTTTGGATCCATATCGGCCTTCTAGTCCTGTTGAGTATTTCCATTAGCTGCACCAAAACCCCGGCACCGGAAGAAAAACCTTGGGAATGGAGTCTGGAGCAAGTCCAATCCAAGGTCAACAGAGTCCGGGCCGGAAAGGACCTCACACCTGAAAGTTGGCTGGGCGGGGCAAGGGTAGCTGTCGCCTTGTCTTTTGACTTCGACGCAGAAACAAACGCGCTTCGCGACTTGAATTTGTCACCGGGCACATTTTCCCAGGGAGAGTATGCCGCACGCGTGGCTGTTCCCAGAATACTCAACCTTCTGGACAAGTACGATATCCCAGCCTCCTTTTTTGTCCCTGCAGTCACTGCCCTGCTTCACAAAGAGGAGATCCAAGCCATCATATCAAAAAACAGGCATGAAATCGGCCTCCACGGCTGGATCCACGAAAGAAATTCCCTTCTGAGTGAAAAGGAAGAAACGGAACTCATGCAAAAATCTTTTGATACTCTGAAGGAACTCACAGGCAAGGCGCCGGTCGGGATCCGAACCCCTTCCTGGGATTTCAGCCTCTACACCCTCGCCATCATCAAAAAAATGGGCCTCCTGTACGATAGCAGCTTGATGGCCGACGACCGTCCATATGAGATACTGGAGGACGGAAAACCAACAGGAGTTGTTGAACTTCCGGTAGAGTGGCTGCTCGATGATTATCCCTATTTTGGGTTCTCACGATACACGAGCGTCCGCCCTCACATCAAGCCGATGGATGTGTTTTCTATCTGGGCGGCCGAGTTCGAAAAGGCCTACGAGGAGGGGACTTTGTTTGTGCTCACCATGCACCCCAAGTACATCGGTCACAGAAGCCGCATAGCCATGCTTGAAACCCTTATCCAGTATATGCAAACTCATGCCGACGTCTGGTTCGCCACGCACGAAGATATTGCCCGCTATGTGAAGGACGGGGGTGAATCGTTAAAGTTATCCTGACTATTTATCCTGTTTAGGGGAGGTTTCTTTCTCTTCTGTTTTTTTCCCAGGCAAAAGTCCTACCATTTGACGGATTTCCCTATCCAATTGGTCAGCTAACTCAGTGTTTTCTTTCAGGAGTTTTTTGACGTTCTCCCGGCCTTGGCCAAGCCTTTCCCCTTTGTAGGAGTACCAGGTTCCGGTCTTTTCGATCAAGCCTGTATCGACGCCGCAGTCGATCAGGTCTCCTTCAGTGGATATCCCTTCCCCGAAGATGATGTCGAATTGGGCTTCCCGGAACGGTGGGGCCATTTTATTCTTCACGATCTTCACCTTAACCCTGTTTCCGATGACTTGGTCCCCGTCTTTTAATGCGGCAATCCGGCGCACATCGATCCTCAGCGATGTGTAGAACTTCAAAGCCCTGCCGCCTGAGGTTGTTTCGGGGCTTCCGAGGAAAAATCCGATTTTTTGCCGGATCTGGTTGACAAAAACGAAACAGGTCTTGGATCGGCTTACGATCGCTGTGAGTTTCCTCAACGCTTGGGACATAAGGCGGGCCTGCAGTCCCATATGGGCATCTCCCATCTCCCCCTCCAGTTCTGCTTTGGGCACAAGAGCGGCCACGGAATCGACGACAATAACATCCACAGCACCGCTGCGCACAAGGACCTCGGCAATTTCCAAAGCCTGTTCTCCGTAATCGGGTTGGGAAATCAAAAGATTGTCGACATCCACTCCCACTCTGGCGGCATAAGTCGGATCGAGGACATGTTCGGCATCGATAAAAGCCGCCTGCCCCCCCTGTTTTTGGGCCTCTGCAATGACATGGAGGGCCAGAGTGGATTTTCCGGTCGCCTCCGGGCCAAAGACTTCTATAACCCTTCCTCGTGGAAAGCCGCCTATGCCCAGACTCAAATCGAACGCAATGGACCCTGTCGGGATTGCCGGCACTTTTAGGGCTGCGTCCTTCTGGCCGAGTTTCATCACAGCGCCTTTGCCGAACTGCTTTTCGATCTGCAGGACTGCTGCTTCGATGGCTCTATTTCTCGATTCCTGTTTTTCTTCGGTGTCGTCTTGTTTCATATCGTCCTCCTGGGCTTTTCTGTCAAAGCCCTTTTATTTTTTCTGCCTTTGTTAATCTGAACTATTCATAAAAAAAGCATCGGCATTTTCCATGAATAATCCATGCTAAGAGCTATAGTCATAAAATCCCTTTCCGGACTTCCGTCCCAGATATCCGGCATCCACCATTTTCCGCAACAGAGGACAGGGCCTGTACTTAGGGTCCTTGAATCCGTCGTACAGCACTTCCATGATTTGCAGGCAAACATCCAGTCCGATAAGGTCTGCCAGTGCCAGGGGGCCCATCGGGTGGTTCATCCCCAGCTTCATCACGGTGTCGATAGCTTCCACGCTCCCCACACCTTCCATGTTTGCATAAACCGCCTCGTTGATCATCGGCAAAAGGATGCGGTTCGCGATAAATCCTGGATAGTCATTGGCTTCCACGGGAACCTTGCCCAAGGCTTCCGTCAAGGATTTCACCTGGTTAAAAGTCTCCTGGTCGGTGGCGATTCCCTTGATCAGCTCCACAAGCTTCATCAGCGGCACAGGATTCATGAAATGCATCCCCATGAACTGGGAAGGACGCCTTGTCAGAGCTGCTAAGCGTGTTATGGAGATGGAGGATGTATTGGAGGTCAATATGATGCCAGGAGGCAGGATCTCATCCAGTTCTTTCAAGACTTTTGTTTTAACTCCAAAATCTTCAAAAACAGCTTCCACCGCAAAATCCACATCCTTTAAGTCGGCCAGATCTGTGGTCGTTCGGATCCTGCCTAGTATGGTATCTTTATCCCCTTCTATTTTCCCCTTCTCTATAAGCTTTGACAGAGTTTTGTCCAATCTGGCGAGCGCCTTTTGCAGGAAATCTTCTTCCACATCATGAAGGAGGACATCAAAATCCGCTGTGGCCGCCACTTGGGTAATGCCTGTTCCCATGGTACCTGCACCGATAACGCCTATTTTTTTTATGTCCATCGTTCCTCCCTAGTCCATAACTTCCACGGCCATGGCCACAGCATCTCCTCCGCCCAAGCAGAGGGAGGCCACGCCCTTTTTTAGCCCGCGGTGCTTCATGGCATATATCAAGGTCGTCAAAATCCGGGCCCCGGTGGCCCCTATCGGATGGCCCAGGGCCACAGCCCCTCCATGCACGTTGACCTTCTCCCTGTCCAAACCGAGCTCCTTGATCAAAACCACAAGCTGTGAGGAAAATGCCTCGTTGATCTCAAAAAGTTCCACATCGTCGACCGTCCAACCCACATTGGCCAGAAGTTTTTCTATGGCCCCTTTCGGCGCGTACATGACCAATTTTGGTTCAAGGGCATGGGACGTGACCGCAATTATCTGAGCCATCGGCGCCAATCCTTGCTCTTTGACTACATCAGCCGAGGCAACCACAACGGCAGCAGCCCCATCATTTAAACTAGACGCATTTCCGGCCGTAACTGTCCCATCTTTCTGAAAAACTGGCCGAAGTTTGGCCAACTTTTCGATGGTGGTATCCTTTCTGGGCCCCTCATCCACAGAAAACAAAATCGGGTCCTTTTTTCTCTGGGGGACCTCAACCGCGACGATCTCCTCTTTCATATAACCTTTTTCGATCGCATGGATAGCCTTCTGGTGACTGCTCACGGCATAGGCATCCTGCTCTTCCCGACTAGCCCCGAATTTTTCCGCCACCACCTCACCGGTCAATCCCATGTGCTGGTTGTCAAAAGCACACCAGAGCCCGTCATAAATCATGGCGTCCTTCATCTGGATGTCGCCCATTTTGACGCCAGTCCGAACGCCCCAAACCAAGTGGGGAGCCTGGCTCATGCTTTCCATACCCCCGGCCACCACGATCTCATTCTCCTCCAACCAGATGGACTGGGCAGCGAGGTGAACGGCTTTGAGACCTGAACCACAGACCTTGTTCACCGCAAAACTGTTCACGGTGTGGGGAATACCCCCCTTGGATAGGGCTTGCTTGGCAGGGGCCTGTCCTACTCCCGCGGAAACCACATTCCCCATGATGACTTCATCGACATCTTCCCCTGCGATACCCGCACGTTTTAACGCTTCCTTGATCGCAATGCCCCCTAATTCAGGGGCTTTAATATCCTTGATCGTCCCGAGAAAACTACCGATCGGCGTCCGGGCCGCCCCGACAATAAAAACATCTCTTACTTCACACATGTATTATTCCTTTCATGTTGTATTGATATCAAGACCTCCCTTATTTATCACAATTAAAAAACACTGTAAACCCACCCTATGAGAGCCCTGCTATTTTGTCATCCTCTGTTATGTCGATTTTTTCCGCAGAGGGTATTTTGGGCAAACCCGGCATGGTCATGATGTCTCCGCAATAAACCACCACAAAACCCGCACCAGCACTCAAGGATACATCGGTGACAATTAGGGTAAAATCCTTCGGTCTGCCTAGAGCCTCGTCGTCATCGGAGAGAGAATACTGGGTTTTGGCGATACACACCGGAAGATTGCCGAATCCCCTTTTTTCGATCCTGCGGATTTTCCGTCTTATCTTTCCTTCCATAGCGACCGTTGATGCCCCGTAAATTTTCTTGGCGACCGTCTCTATTTTTTCTACAATGGGGATGTCCAGTTCATACAAAAATTGGAACGTATTTTTGTCTTCATCGACGGCTTTGAGGATTTCTCTGGCGAGTTCTTCTCCGCCCTCTCCTCCCCGGCTGTACACTTCTGAAAGAACCACTCTCGCTTTTTTATCCTGGCAGAGTTTTTTGACTTTTTCGATCTCTGCCACCGTGTCAGAGGGAAACCGGTTCACGGCCACTACAAATGGAACACCAAAGGTCCGCATGTTTTCCATATGTTTCTCAAGGTTAGTAAAACCTTTTTCTACCGCATCAAGGTTTTTCCGGTTGATTTCCTCCAGTTTGACACCTCCGTGGAATTTAAGCGCCCGGATGGTCGCCACCATTACACAGGCATCTGGAGGGGGGACCTGACCTGTTCTGACCACGATGTCGAAAAATTTCTCTGCTCCCAGGTCTGAGCCGAATCCCGACTCTGTGATCACGAAGTCTGATAGTCCGAGAGCCAAGCGGGTGGCTAAAATCGAGTTTGTTCCGTGGGCGATGTTAGCAAACGGCCCGCCATGGATCAAGGCTGGGGTTTCCTCCAAAGTTTGCACAAGATTGGGTTTGAGGGCATCTTTCAACAGGGCTGCCATGGCGCCTTCGGCTTTGATGGAACGGGCAAACACAGGCTTCCGATCCGGTGAATATCCTATTAAAATATTCCCGAGCCGTTCCTTAAGGTCCGCCAACCCCTCTGAGAGGCAAAATATGGCCATAATTTCGGAAGCGGCGGTTATGTCGAATCCTGTTTCCCGAGCGATTCCCCGCAGCGGCCCGCCAATCCCGATTACGACTTCCCGGAGTACTCGGTCATCCATGTCCATGACACGTTTCCAGGTTACACGGCGGCAATCCAAAAGCCCACAGGACCCATCGAAATGCAGCCTGTTGTCGACCATAGCTGCCAGAAGGTTGTGCGCGGCCGTAATGGCATGGATATCTCCGGTAAAATGGAGATTTATCTCATCACTGGGCACTACCTGGGCGTATCCTCCACCGGTGGCACCGCCTTTCATCCCAAAAACAGGCCCAAGGGAAGGTTCTCGTAACGCCACGGTCGTCTTTTTCCCCAAACGGTTCATGGCATCGGCCAGCCCGATAGATGTCGTGGTCTTGCCTTCTCCTGCGGGTGTCGGGCTCATGGCTGTAGCCATGATCAATTTCCCTCTTTTTGCGCTTTTTCGTAACACCCCATCCGTTAAAATCTTGGCTTTGTATTTCCCGTATTTCTCCAATAATTCAGGCTCAATTCTCAATTTTTGGGCTATTTCCTCTATCGGCTTTATGCCTGCTTTTTCCGCAATTTCTCTTTCATCCAACATTTCGACCTCCTCTGTATGAGTTTACATTCCGCTCATGCTTTTGACAATTCTTTTCTTTATTATCAAATCCTTCTTTTCAAATCCTGAAAGAGAAATTCATAGTCTTCGATGAGCCCACGGTCGGCAAAGCTGAAATATTGATTATTGCCGATGATAATATGGTCCAGAACCTTCAGCTGCATGGTACTCGCTGCAAACACCAGTTCTTTTGTGATCTCCCGGTCGCTTTCTGAGGGATCGGGATCGCCCGAGGGATGGTTGTGGACAAAGATGACAGCAGATGCATTGTATTTGAGCGCATTCTTCAGAATCTCTCGCGGATAAACAGCGCTTGTGTCTACCGTCCCTTCAAAAAATGTTTCCTCCTCGATGATTCGATTTTTCGCATCCAAAAAAATGGCTTTGAACTTTTCTTTTTTGGCATCCC
>DAOWCB010000364.1 GCA_030633795.1 Candidatus Aminicenantota bacterium
AACGGGGCTCCATCCACCGACGGGCAACATGTCGTGTTTGGCGGTTGTGATGAATTGCTCCACATCCTGTCTGTTTCGGATGGGAATAAAATCGGAGAGGTATGGGCCGGCTCTTACATTCCCGGGTCGGCAGCCCTTGTGGGGGACAAGGCCTATCTCGGACATTATGATAGCAAGTTGGTATGTATCGACTTGAAACAGAAAAAGATAGATTGGGAATATTTAGACAAAGAAAATCCCGATGCCTTTTTCTCTTCGCCTGCCGTGGGAAAAGACCGTGTTCTCATCGGATCGCGGAATGATTATCTGCACTGTGTTGACCGGAAAACCGGCGAAAAAATCTGGGTTTTCCAGACGCGTGATGACATCGACAGCTCGCCTGTCATTGCCGGGGAAAAGGTCGTGGTGGGATCTTTGGATGGGAGACTGTATGTCGTTGATTTGAATAGTGGCAAAGAACTCTGGTCGTACGAAATCGGCGCGCCCCTCTTCAGCTGTCCTGCAGTGGATGGGGGATTTATCGTTATCGGTTCTGATGACGGACGGATTTATGCCTTTGGAGAAAAAAGATGAAAATTGCCTACGTAACCCCCGGTCATGGATTGCAATTCTACTGCCAGAATTGTTTTCGAGATACGGCATTGCTCCAGTCCCTGGCATCTCTCGGGCATGAAGTAACCAAAGTCCCGATGTATCTGCCGTCGGGTGTGGAGACGAGTGCCCATATTGCAGCGACGCCTGTGTTTTACGGTGCTGTCAACATTTATCTTAAAGAAAAGTTTCCGTTTTACAGAAATGCTCCCACATGGATGGAACGTCTTCTCGATTCTCCGGCTTTGCTACATTTGGCAGCCAAAAAATCCGGCTCCACACGCCCTGCCGGACTGGAAGAGATGACTCTCTCCATGCTGGAGGGAGAAAAGGGGCGGCAGGCATCCGAGCTCGACCATCTCATCCAATACCTTCGGAGCGATGTTGCTCCGGATGTTGTTCATCTCTCGAATGCCCTACTGCTTGGACTGGCCCACAGGCTTAAAGCGGACTTGGGAGCAAGAGTGGTATGTTCCCTCCAGGATGAGAATGAATGGGTGGATCTGATGGGTAAAAATTACCAGAGCAAAGTCTGGAATTTGATGGCAGAAAAAGCTGTTGATGTGGACTTTTTTGTGACGGCCAGCCAGTACTATGCCGATAAAGCCCAAGAGAAGCTGAAATTTTCCGGAGATAGGATAAAAGTGATATACGGCGGGATAGATCTGGAGGAATATGAAAAATCAACGCTTCCGTTCGATCCTCCGGTCATTGGATATTTGTGCCGGCTGTCGGAATATTTTGGACTGGGTATACTAGTTGACGCTTTTTTGGAGTTGAAAAAGGATGACCGATTCCGGGATTTGAAGCTGCACCTGACCGGCGGTTACTCCGGCGATGATAAGCCTTTTTTGAACGGGCAGATGAAAAAGATCGCGGAACACGGTTTTAAAGCTGATGTTACCGTATTCGATGATTTCTGCAAAAGCAGCCGGATTGCATTTCTCAAATCACTGACCTTGCTCTCTGTCCCGGTCCCCACAGGGGAGGCCTTCGGTGCCTATCAAGTCGAGGCTTTGGCTGCAGGGGTACCGGTCGTTCAGCCAAATGTGGGCTGCTATCCAGAATTTGTTGAAAAAACCCAAGGCGGACTCATCTATGAGCCAAACACAGGAGAAAAACTCGCGTCTGCCATGGCCTCTCTCCTATACGATCCGGCTAAAATCAGGAAACTGGGAGATCAGGGGAGACGAGTTGTACTGGAGAATTATTCCATGGATCATATGGCAAAAAATATTGCAGGGATTTATAACGATGTTGCTAGAACTTAAAAATATTTCCAAAAAATACAGCATGCCGTCAGGCAAAGGATACACAACCGTACTCAAAGACATATCGTTGCAGGTCAGCCCAGGTGCAATGATAGCCGTTGTGGGGCCATCGGGGTCCGGGAAAAGCACTCTGTTGAACATCATCGGTGCCCTTGATAAACCCAGTTCCGGAGAGGTGATCCTGTTCGGGAAAAATCTTGATGAATGCGATGATACCGAACTCTCGCGCATCCGGAACCGGGAGATAGGCTTTATTTTTCAATTCCATCACCTGCTTCCGCAGTGCACGGTTTTGGAAAACGTCTTGATCCCGACGATTCCGCTTGGATTGAAAAAACGGAACGAGGAGGTTCAGGAACGGGCAAAAAAATTGTTGGAAAGAGTCGGCCTTGGTAAGCACATGGAATATTTTCCGGCGCAACTATCCGGTGGTGAGATGCAACGTGTGGCTGTCGTTAGGGCTCTGATAAACAAACCGAAACTGGTCCTGGCGGATGAACCGACAGGTTCTCTCGACAAGGACTCCTCAGAAAATCTTGGTCGACTCATGGTGGGAATAAATAAAGAAGAAGGGACCACTT
>DAOWCB010000256.1 GCA_030633795.1 Candidatus Aminicenantota bacterium
GGCTTTTATGCGGGAAAAACAATCTATTTCATAAGGGATGCTAATTTTCGGCTGTGTCTGGAATGTTTCAGTTTCCTTATGGCTTTTTCCTGGATTTGCCTGATTCTTTCCGGGGTAACTTTGTATTTCTGGAGGACCTCTTCCAGTGTATGTTCCATCCCGTTTCCCAATCCGAACCTCATTTTGAGCACATTCGCCTCTCTCTGGGTGTTGGCTTGCAGCGCCTCCTCGATCTTCTCTTTCAAGTTGGTATGCATGATTTCATCGTGGGGCGACCGGGAATCCTTGTCCTCGATAAAATCACTCAGATGACTTCCTTCTCCCTCTCCGATGGGAGTCTCGAGGGATAGTGGGACCTGGGCAATTTTTATGATTTTTTGGACTTTGCTGACAGGTAATTCCATCTTTTTGGCGATTTCTTCATTAGTCGGCTCTCTGCCTTTTTCCTGAACCAGTCGTTTGGACACTCTGTTCAGCTTGCTTATGACTTCGATCATATGCACCGGGATCCTTATCGTCCTTGCCTGGTCGGCAATGGCCCGTGTTATAGCCTGCCGTATCCACCAATGGGCGTAGGTTGAAAATTTATATCCTCTCTGGTATTCAAATTTATCCACGGCAGTGATCAAACCGATATTTCCCTCTTGTATCAAGTCAAGAAATTGAAGTCCGTAGTTGCTGTATTTTTTGGCGATGGATACCACGAGCCTCAAATTAGCACTGACAAGCCCTTTTTTTGCTTGATCACAGATCTGTTTTCCTCGGATAATGGATTGTATCGTTTTCCTTATTTCCCGGGAATTGAGAGCCACTTCTCTTTTATATTCTCTTGAAAGTTTTTCGATTTTTTTGATTCGTCGTCTTTTTTCCTCTTTCCCTTTTTTACTCTTAACTTTTGTCAGAGAAATCTTCAGATCTTCTTTTTTTGTTTCCAACTCGTGGATGATTTCCAGTTTTTCGAGGAGATTTTCCCTGAGTTCCTCAATGTAAGAGTCACGGATTTCGAGATCTGTGAAGAGGCGATTCATTTGGATGATAAGTCTTCCCCGCGATAGAGCATATTTCTCGGATGGGGGGATTTTTTTGAGTTGAATATACAAATCACCTATATCTTTGAGTATAGACAGGAGATTTTTTTTCCTTGTGACAAACGCTTTTCTTGTGAATTCGTCATTCAAGGAATCGAAAACGATATAGATGATTTCATCCTCTTCATGAAGTTTCTCTTCCAGATACTGGAGTGCATTGTGGAATGACCGTGTGTTGAGAAGGGCCTTGGTTATGATCCACTCGCCCCTTTCGATTTGTTTTGCCAGGAGTATTTCTTCTTTTCTTTTTAGAAGAGGGATGTTGCTCATCTCTCTCATGTAGATTCTGACCGGATCGAGGATTCTTTCAGAATCCCCGATCAGACCATAAGACACTCTTTTTTGGTTCATATATTTCTTCTTTTTCTTTTTTCTCTTTTTCTTTTTTCTTTTTTCCTTTCTCTTTTTTTTCTTTCTTTTCTCTCGTATTTTTTCATGCAGTTTTCCTTTCGCCATTTAATGCAGAGTTCTTCCCGTAAAAATACACGTTAACATACAATGGAGGGATAATTTTGATAGTCGAAGAGTCGTTTATCAGAAACGTCTCCTTCCCCCTGGTCCATCTCGGTTAAAACCACCTTGTCCTCGATCTTGACGAGGACGGGCTTCGTTGACTTTTAATGAGCGTCCTTTCAAATCTGTGCCGTCAAGCCCGTTGATAGCCGATTGGGCTTCGGGACTGTTGGGCATCTCAACAAAGCCAAATCCCCTTGAATAACTTGTGAACTTGTCTGTGATGATCTTGGCGGTTGTGACCTGCCCAAAGGCTTCAAAAGCCTGTCGCAAATCGTCTTCCGTAGCTTCCCGCGGCAAATTGCCGACATAAATATTCATTCTGACATCCTTTTAATATGGAGTTTTATAAGGGGGGGATATAATATTGCCAGTTGAAATTTTCCCCGGGTCCTCATGACCCCTCCTTTTACTTTTTTTGGATAGGTCTTTTTCAAATTTCAACATAGAGCATAATATCACAGGAAATATTCAAGGTCAATCAAGGGATTAAGCCCTATTTCTTCATCAGAAACAGATGGTCTCTCAATCGTGTATTTAACTTCACCTTTTTGTAGATAATCCGCATGTATTCCTTTCCGCGCAGATAACTGATCATTTTGTGAGCCATGGTATAGCCCTTTACTCTTTTGTAATCTGACAGGTACGTCTCTGTTTCCACTTCAACCATCATTTCATCAAGCATTTTGCTTTTGATCTTGAAAGTTAGATAAGTTTCGGGATCGATATAAAGGATTGATTTGTCCCCATCAGAAAAGACCTGATCAAGAACGAGATAATATTTACCATCGATTTTTTTTCTTCCTTTATAAACTAGAGAAATGCCGTATTTTTTGGGATTGAGTATCCACCCCAAAGCAAGGGAACCCCTTTTTATATCGATCGCATCTTCTCCCGGTATTTCCACAGCCTTTCCTGTCTGGGGATTGAGCTCCCATGCTGTTTTCCCATCGAATCCTTGGATTTGGACCGTGTTCATGACTTTCATCTCGATGCGCCTTTTGTTCGGTTCTTTTTTGTATTGGGTGAAAGAAACTTTAAGCCCTTGCTGTGGCACTTCGATCATGCCCGTGATTTTCATGTCCTTTATGTTTTCTATTGCAGCCTTTCCTCCATGAGCCTGAGTCATTTCTTTCAAAATTTCATCCATAGTCTGGCTGTTCAACGGAATTTGGATGGATCCGAAAAGAAATACGCTTAAAAAACATATAAAAACAAATTTTTTCATCGGAAAAAGGATATCAATGAATGGGTAGATAGTCAACAATAGGGGGGCGGGGGAATTATTAAATTGTTGATGTTTTGTTTGGACATGAAGGAATCTTGGGGATCGCTCGGAGTGCTATATCGAGGGGGAATACTCCCGGGTGAGGGATCAGTTGGCCCTATACGACTTGCAACTTCAGATGGGATTTAGCTTCCGGTTCGGATCTATCTACAGCAATGTGGTGAATCCGCGCTTCGGAAACCGTAAACTGTATTGATATACCGCGAATGGGCTGCAACGAAACCGATGTTGTGAGATCGGCCTGCCCGAAGGGTGAAAACGGCTGATATAATTATAAAAAGATTTGGATCTTTTGTATCTTAAAAATGAGAAGAAGTATCAGTCGTTTTTATAAATAATTCAGGTTTAGTGTCTGTCTGATTTATCTTCCAATTGGCTGTGCAATTCTTTGATCTTGGTGCATATCTCCATTCCCATTTCATAAAAGGGCAAACAGATTTGGCTATCGCTGACCTGACTAAGGCTATCGAGCTTGAGCCTGACTATGCTATAGCCTACGATAAGCGAGGCTACGCTTATTTCATGAAGGGACAATGGGACTTGGCTGTTGCCA
>DAOWCB010000149.1 GCA_030633795.1 Candidatus Aminicenantota bacterium
ATGATCAAGCTTTTTAAAAAGTCGATCACCAATAATAGGGCAATGAGTGCGACGATCACATTTGCAATGAGATGGATATCGAAAAAAAAGAATTCTCTAATCGGATTTTCGATAGGTCTGTTGATGATAATACCTAGAATAGCCAGTTGGAGTGCACTCCTCAGGAGGTTGATCCATTCAGGATGCATAAACAATTTGATGAGGTAGGCTAAAACCCCGATTCCCAAAAAGGACAAAAGTGCCAGCGAGTACCATTTCGAGGCTGCAGGATTGAATAAAGATTCCACGCCTTTAAAATTGAGACTCTTGAAGAAAATGGTGTGGTAGCGCATATAGACATAAACAAGGACTGCATATCCAATGATCATCAGAACTAAAACGATGATTTTGGGCTTTTCCTGTCGGCTCTCTGTCATTTTTTGCCAGTTCAGGTTGAGTTTTGGCCAGGGGAGTTTGATATCTTTCCCTCTCTGGGTCACAAAATACAGGATGATACCGACCAGCCCTAGGTCATAGATGAAAATCATCGGGAAATAGAATAAAGCCTGGAAGTTATCCATCTTGGGGATATAGAAAAAGGGGAGGATGAGCATGCGAGTTTTAAAGATAAAAGCGAAGACAGTGAGGGCGAAATGAACAGCGAAAAGAACAGCTGTGTACCGGAGTAGATATCCCTTAAAAGTGGGCGCGATGATCTGATAATCGTCCATGTATTTTTCGGCAACTTGTTGCGGGCTTCCATAGATAGCGATGATCTGTTCCAGAGTATCTTCGGTAATTTCTCCGAATTCATGTTCGGCCTTCTCCATAATGTGGCTCTTTATCTCTGACAGTATTTCTTGTTTTTCCTTGCTGCCTGCAAGATATTGACGGATCTCATCAAGATATGTTTCAAGTTTTTCAGACATTTTTAGTCTCCTCTAATAAATGATTAAGCGTGTCGTTTTGTTGCTGCCAAATGGCGAGAAGTTGATTGCGAACGGTCTGCCCCTCTTTTGTGATGACATAAAACTTACGGGGCCTATCTTTGCTGACATCCCATTTGCTTTTGACTAGGCCTTTTTTCTCCAGTCTTCTCAGCATTGGGTAAAGGGTGTTTTCTTCCACTTTGTATCCTCTGGTTTCGAGCTGCTTGACCATCGAATAGCCATACATTTCTTTTCCCAGAAGGACTAGAACGAGCACCTGCAGGAAGCCTCGGTTCATTTCAGTTGCAAAAGAGCTGATATCTATGGCCATTCTGTCCACCTCCTCTGTCTTGGTTGAATCATACTGTGTTACCTATAGATACTGTGTAATACAAATATACTGTGTAAAACACTGTATGTCAAGTGTTTTTTGCATTTCTTGACTTTTTTTTAGTGTGAAGTTATTTTGATTCAGATTGACATTCTCGGAAATAAATATGGCAGAGATACAATCCTCTAACAACAAAAGAGACAAAGGCCCAAAACACACCACAGAATTGGCCCGCGACATGGGGCTTATGCATGTCACCATGATCGGTGTCGGGGCCATGATCGGTGCGGGGATATTTGTGCTTACTGGATTGGCGGCTGGCATCTCTGGTCCGGCTCTGCTCCTCGTTTTTGCCTTCAACGGCTTCGTCACCAGCCTCACAGCCATGAGCTATGCCGAGCTCGGCTCATGCTTTCCGGAAGCCGGAGGCGGGTATCTCTGGGTGAAAGAAGCCCTCCCCCAACCCAATGGATTCCTTTCCGGATGGATAAGCTGGTTTGCCCACGCCGTTGCTTGCAGCCTGTATGCCGTCGCTTTTGGCACCTTCAGCGTGGATCTTCTCCATATGGCCGGGATCGATTTCAACAAACTTTTATCCTTTACGTCCTCATCCGAACCTTACATCCTTGCTGCCAAGCTCATCTCTGTTTTTGCGACCTTATTGTTCGTCTACATCAACTTCCAGGGCGCCAAAGAGACCGGTCAGGCCGAAAGCCTTGTCACCATCCTCAAAATCATCGTCATCGCTATGTTTATAGGGTTCGGCCTGTTCGCCATGTTCTCCGGAAAAACGCCTGAGCCCTGGCCCGAGCATTTTCGGGGCTTTTTCCAAAAGGGGCCAATGGGCATCATTATTGTCATGGGATTGACCTTCATCGCTTTCGAGGGGTATGAGATCATTGCCCAGTGTGGCGAAGAAGTCAAAAATCCGAAAAAAAACATCCCTCGTTCGATTTTTCTCTCCCTTCTGATCGTCGTGCCCATCTATATCCTGGTTGCATTCGTAGCCCTAGGAGCCGCGGCTCCCGAAGGGGATATGCAGACCTGGCAGTATCTGGGAGAAAAAGGAGAGATGGCCATGATTGAGGCGGCCGAGCACTTCATGCTGGGCAAGCTGGGAAGGATCATCTTTCTGATCGGGGGCCTATTCTCCACCATGTCGGCTTTGAACGCCACGGTTTATTCCTCATCCCGAGTCAGCTTTGCTATGGGGCGTGACCATAACCTGCCCGGCGTTTTTGCAAAAATTCATCCGAAGAAAAGAACGCCTCACATGGCTATCTTCATTTCCGGCGTGATGATCATTCTGATGGCTATTCTCCTTCCGATCGAAGATATCGCCAGCGCTACCGACGCTATGTTCCTTTTGCTTTTCATTTTCGTGAACCTGGCCGTTATCAATTTGCGGAAAAACCGCCCCGATCTAGACAGGGGATTCAAGGTTCCTTTTTTTCCGTACATCCCTATCCTTGCGATTGTTCTTAACCTCATCCTGGCGGTGTTCCTGTTTTTCTATAGACCCCTGGGAGTGTGGATTTGTTTAGGCTATGTGGCGTTCGGGATCAGCATTTATTATCTTTATTCACGCAGGAAAGAGTTTGTGGCTAAGGCAGCCCCTGCCGTCCATGCGGAACAACCCATTTTCGAGGCTGCTCCGTGTAATTTTCATATCCTTGTTCCTGTTGCCAATGAAAATACAGTCGAAAAACTGCAACGCTTTGCCGTCAAGCTGGCCAAAGCCTATGCAGCCGACATAACGGCTTTGAATGTTATCCAGGTTCCTGCCCAGCTTCCTCCGAGCGAAGGACGAAAATATGTGGATTCTGCGCGGTCTTTGCTGGGGGAAGCCATCGAAGTGGCAGAAAAAGATCAAATCCCTGTGTATTCCCTTGTAAAATTGACACACAATATCCCCAAAGCCATCATCGAGACCTGCGAGGAGCGGAAAATCGACCTGATGGTACTTGGATGGGAGGGAGAAAGAGCGGCGTATAACAGGGTTTTTGGGACCATCACGGATGAGATCATACTCAACACGGTTTGCGATATCGCGCTGGTCTGTCGGTCGCCGGATGACAAGGATATCCACAGGATTATGATTCCGGTCGCCAGTATAAAATATGCTGTTCTATCGTTTAAAATCGCGGAAGCAATACTGAAGCAGAATGATACACCCATTGTGCTTTTTCATGCGACAAACCAAACGGATGTGGTTCTTTTGGAACAAAAATTTCGAGAAGACCTAGAAAAGCTAAAAAACGATGTCGATCCTGCTCGATATGAGATCGTGATCAAAAAAACGGACAATTTTGCAGAGGCTATCCTGGGCGAAATCCAACATAACGACTTGGTCATCATGGGGGCTCCTGAAGAAGGGCTTGTTCGACGGGCATTCTTTGGCGATCTGCCTCTCTATATTGCCAGGGAAACTGATGTTCCTATCATCCTGACCAAAAGATACACCGGGCATGTCAAATCCTGGTTTCAAAAATTCTTCGGCTCCCGTAAAACCATGCTGGATTAACTGAGAGTAAAGAAACGGGGGATGAAGGAGGGGAACCAGGAGCTCATCTGGCTCCCCCTGGATTAGCGATCACACATCCTTTTTGGCATCTCAGGGCCTTATTTTCCTTTTTTCTTGGCTTTTTCTTTTGCTGCCATCTGTTTTAATTGGTCCAGCTTTTCTTTGATCTTTTTCCTTTTTTCCGGGTCTTTTTCCTTTTCGTACATTTTCTTGAGTATCTGCGCTTCTTTTTCGTAGTTGATGTTGGTGGGTTTGACCAATCCCTTGGTCTTCATTTCTTGGAGGTCCTTCAGCTTTGCCTTCAGTTCTTTTTGTATCTTTGGGTCTTCTGCGGTAGCGAGGAGACTCTTGATCTTTTTTGTCTTTTCCACATATTCTTTTTCACTGATAATTTTTGGTGGGGATTTTGTCCAGCCTTCTTTCTCTTTTGCCATTTGAATCTCTGCCAATTTCTGCTTGATCATCTTTTTCTTTTCCGGATCATCTGTCTTTTCGTACAACTCTTTCAGCTCTTGTTCCTTATTCATAAGTTCTTCCTGCTTCTTATGCTGTTCCTCTTTGGAAGTCTTTTGATCCTCGATCTTTATCGGGGCAGCGAGTTCATCCAAAGCGATCGTTTTTCCATCTATGGCATGGTCTGTCGAGGTTGCCGGTTTTGGATTGGCAAAGGCCAGGACGAGAAAACAGATCACAGGAATAAGCAGCAAAAATTTGGACTTGGCCCAGGACTTCGATTTGCCTTTTGTCATCATGGTTATTCTCCTTTTGATGAGTGAGTGATTGAAATTGTTCACGAATTCGAACAAATTCATTCCCACATGCTGCTCGAAAATGAGCAGTTGATACTTGGCTCGGCTGCAGCCCTGAGCGATGACTTGGTTGTCGGCCAAGTATTCATGTGTTTCTTTCAAAGATGTTTTGTACGGCCGTACAAAAGGATTGAACCATTCAACGATGGTGAGCAGTTCTATGATGATGAGATCTATTGAGTGATGTTGATTTATGTGAACCAACTCATGATCTATGATTCTGAGAAGATCATGCTGGGAAATGTTGGATTTATTCAAGAAAAAATAGTTGAAAAAAGAAAAGGGAGCGGTGTCCTCTTCGATATACACGAGATTTAGTTTTCCACATTTTTGGTACCC
>DAOWCB010000348.1 GCA_030633795.1 Candidatus Aminicenantota bacterium
AGATACGCGCATTCTAAGGGCAAGCACACAGCCATCACTACAAACGGAACAACATTAGACAGGGAACTAAGCCGAGATCTCATCGAAAGTGGATTGGATCTATTAAAAGTATCTGTGGATGGGAACAAAGAAACTTACCAAAAAATCCGAGATTATTCTTATGAGAAGGTGGAATCCAATATCATGGAGTTCCTCGATGTCAGAAATAGTCTAGGGAAAAAAACATGGATCGAGGTTTCCATGCTTGTGTTCGAAGAGACCCAAAACGAGATCGAACAATTCCTGAAAAAATGGGAACCTCACATGGACTTTGTAAACCTCCAACCGAAATTTTTCACCATCAAGCGGAAAAAATACAAGCCCTGCCGAGATCTTTGGCGTATACTTGTCGTTCTGTGGAATGGCGATGTGGTCCCATGCTGTGCGGACTATGAGGGAATTCTACCTCTCGGGGATGCAAAAAAAACCAACCTTCAGGGCATTTTCAAAAGTCAGGCCATGAAAGATTTGCGAAAAAAACACCTCAAGAAAAAACCACCCAGTCTCTGTGCAAGCTGCTCATCTTATTACGCAGATTATCACATTTCGAGCAAGCACCTGTCCTCATAAAAAAGCGCTTTTATCTACTCCATAAAACCCAAAAATTCGGCCATCTCACGGAGCTTCCCCTGGATAACTCGGACGTTGTCTGGCCCCATACGCAGAAGATGTTTTTGGGCAGAACTCAGGGATTCCAAATCGGTATCAACCATTGTATAGGTTACGACCTTCTTTTCCAGTTGGATGTCCTGTTTGACGACGGGAACCTTAAGAAGTTCCATGAAAGCTTTTTTCAATGTGTTGTCAAATTCTGTGTCTGGATAACCCAAATCTTTGTATGCCTCCTGGATGGCTGGCTTCAGTTGCCTATACAGAGTCACACATCCTTTGGAATCCAATGATGCAAAAACCTCAGCTACGAGGTCATATCGTTTGTAACTTTCTGGATCAAGGAAGTATTCTCCTACCTCCTCGACAACTTTAAACTCTCCGTCGGGTTTGAAAAAATCGATCTGCGGCACTGGGCTTTGACCATTGGCGACGTTATCAACAGCAGCCACGAACTTCCTAATCAATTCTTCGCTCATCAACCACATGGCCAGCTTAGGATGGGATGATAACTCTTCTACAAGTTTCCGGACCAGAACATCACTTTCATCCAAACTCACATCCAGCGGTTCGACCTTTTCCTCTTCTGATTGGACCTTTTCCTCAACTACGGGCTGCTCTTGAACGATCTGGGTCGCTTCTTCAGACTCTTGAGGTTTTGAATAGATAAAAAAGTAATAAATGAAAGCTGCGGCCACTATCAACGAAACAAAGATGATTCCAGCTACGATGACCTTTTTCTGTTCTTCCATGTTTTTCTCCTTTAAAAAAAGACATTCAATACTAATTTACTTTTATGATCTTTATATTGCCCCTCAAAGCCGTTAAAGAAATGCGGGGCCCATTTTCTCCCCATTGGGTATCGATTTTTTTATCATCTGGCGGCACATCGATTTCAAATTCACTGCTGATCTCTCCATCGGGAAATGCAGCCACCAGAAGGGCACCCGTATTTTCCTGTAGCGACAAGGTGATGTTTCCCTCCCTGGACGTGATGACAATCTCATCCTGTTCCCTAAGGTCAACCAGACTGACATTTACCGAGCCTCGATTGGCCAATACCGTTAAAGATCCAGAAAAATTTTCCACCGTTATATCCCCTTCTGTCAAATCCAAATAAGCATCGCCGTAAACTCCCGAGATATATATATTCCCGTTTCTCACTACGATGTCTTTCAGATTGATAGAACGGGGAACATCGATGAAGTAATCCACAAATCCGACTTCTTTATTTTCTGAGACGTTTTTTGTCCTGATTTTGATAAAATTCTCAAACTTATCAAAAACAATTCCAGGGGCAAAGTCTTTCCGGGGATAAACATAAAATTTGGTCCGATCGGGAAGCTGAATCATTTTTTCTGCATACACTTCCAGTTCTTCCCTTTCCCATCCGTGAATTTCAACATTCCCATTCACATTTGCCAAAGAAAGGGTTCCACCAGGGGAAAAAGGGACACTTTTATGAAATTCGTCCAAGGGAGCACTTCCCCTCTCTGGTGGATATTCGACTCGTATATAAAAACAAGAACTGAGGCAAAGCATGGAAAGAATAAGCAGAAAAAAGCTCGCATTTTTCATCATTCCTCCTTCTCTAGCATTTTTATTATACGATTTTTTGCGGCCAAAGTTCCAATAATAAGATTTTCTCATGTTTTTTCTTGAAACAAGAATCGAATTTTGTCATAGTTAGCTCTTGCGAAATTCCAACGTCTAGCGATAGCAAAAAATCTAGATAATTGAGGAGGAAAGTATGGGCGGCTTCTTCGGAGTCATCTCTGACAAGGACTGTGTCAACGACCTTTTTTTCGGCACAGATTACCACTCACACCTAGGAACAAAAAGGGGCGGACTAGCTGTAAAGAATGAAGGTGGATTTATCCGATTCATCCACAACATAGAGAACGCTCAATTTCGCTCCAAATTCGAAGTTGACATCACGATGATGTCTGGAAACAAAGGCATCGGAGTCATAAGCGA
>DAOWCB010000314.1 GCA_030633795.1 Candidatus Aminicenantota bacterium
GAATTCATGGCCCAAAATTCCCTCGAAATTCATGTATCCTTTCACAAGCTCAAGGTCCGTGTTGCAGATTCCTGCCTTGGTAACCTTGATCAGCGCCTCCCCCTTTGCCGGCACAGGATCCGGCCACTCCTCAACACGGATGTTTCTGCCTTTTAATGCTACTGCCTTCATCTCTCTTTTATTATTTTGGTTCCTTATCCCAGAACTGTCAACCTCATTCTTCTTAAAAGAAGCATCGTTTCTCCCGTGATGAATTGGGCTTTTGGGAAAAAACCTATTCCTTCGGTTTTTCGTATCATATATAATGAATCCAGATGAATAAAAGAATTAGAAGAATGCACGTGGGTGAATCCGTGGCTATGGCCATGAGTTCTCTCTGGTCGAGCAAGCTCCGGACATTCCTCACACTGTTGGGAATCATTATCGGTGTTCTCACCATCATAACCGTGGTATCCATCATCCAAGGCTTGAACAACTATGTGTACTCCAAAATGGCTTTTTACGGAGCCAATGATTTTTCTATCCGCAAATTTTCCCTTACCGTAAGAACCATTAAAGATCTGAGAGAGCAATTCGCTCGAAAGGATCTCACCCTAGAGGATATGAAACTTATCCGAAGCCGATGCAACGCATGCGAATTGGTGGGCGCTTCCACAGACACGAGTCGAACTGTAAAATCACAAAATCAATCTCTCAAAGGAGTTTCCGTTAGAGGAGTGACTCATATTGACCACCTGATCGGATCGGTCTTAGAAATGACGGGAGGCAGGCATATACAAAGGAAGGATGAAGATCATTCTCGCTACGTATGCATCATTGGCAACGATATTACAGAAAAACTGTTTCCATACACAGATCCTCTAGGTAAAAGGATAAAGGTCGGTCAGCAAAGCTTTTTAGTAATAGGGCTCGGCCAAAAAAAGGGTAAAATTCTGGGTTTCAGTCAAGATAACTACGTTTTGATTCCGATTACAACATTCCAGAAATTATATGGCTCCAGAAGAAGCATCAACATCAACATTCATACGTCTTCTCAAGAACAAATGTTAGAGGCACAAGAAGAGGTGAGAACCATTCTTCGTTCGAAGCGCCATCTGGCATATGATGATTCTGACGATTTTTCCTTCCAAACTTCAGAGACTTTTATCCAGCTCTATAAGTCGGCAACATCCAGCATCTTTTTTGCCATGATCATCGTATCCTCTCTCGCACTTATAGTCGGCGGTATTGTCATCATGAACATCATGTTTGTGGCCGTATCGGAAAGAACCAAGGAAATCGGGATCCGGATGGCTGTTGGAGCCCGGCGCATGGATATTCTTTTTCAATTTCTCATCGAATCTGCTGTTATTTCTACGGTCGGAGGGATAATCGGCATAATTTTGGGATTTATCATCGCAAGTATTGTGACTGCCACAACCTCGTTGCCTTCGAGCGTGGAACCGATATCTATCGCGGTTGCCATTCTTGTCTCGACCTCTGTGGGTGTCTTTTTCGGGATATATCCAGCAAGTAAAGCAGCAAAGCTCGATCCAATCGAATCGATAAGGGCAGAACAGTGAAACTAGGGATCCTGAAAGAAATCACACAAATGGCCATCGATTATCTCAAGATGCACAAACTTCGTTCCTTTCTTACATTACTAGGAATTATGATCGGTGTGATGACAGTTATCGGAATGGTTTCTATCATCCAGGGTTTAAACCAATCCTTTCTCGCTGAACTGGAATCGACGGGGTCAAATCTCATAGCCGTGCAAAAATTCAATCCTGGACCAGATTTCTTGCTTTCTCAAGAAGAGAGACAAAGAAAAGATCTCACATTCGAGGATGCTCTTGCCATAGAGAAAGAATGTTCTTTAGTGAAAGCGGTCGTCGTCACACTTGTCGCAGATATCTTTGAACCCATTACAATAAAATATCAGAATAAAAAGACCCAAGATTCCTTTGTTGCAGGAATGAATGAAAAATATCCTGATATTCTTACTGTTTATCTTCCCGAACAAGGACGGTTCCTGACAGAAACCGATATAAATCACAGAAGAAAAGTCTGTGTCCTTGGAGCTGAATTGGCTGAGGTATTATTTCCTCATACGTTTGCCTTAGGAAAGAGAATAGACATTGGACCGGAAAAATTCACCGTCGTGGGGATTCTAAAAAAGCGCGGCACACGGTTCGGGCAAAGTCAAGATAATTTTGTTGGGATTCCGATAACAACACTTATGAAGCATTTTCCATATGATCTTTCAGGACTTCAGATTATCGCCACTCCTAATAAAGAAGGCTTTATCCAGGAAACCACTGATCAAATAATCAGCGTTCTACGACAAAGGAGACAAGTCCCGGTTGGGAAGCCCAATGACTTTGTGATCTATTCCCAAGATACAATGATCGAAATCTATAATCAGTTCACTGGGGCAGCTTACCTGGTGATGATCGTGATCTCCTCCATAGGCTTGCTTGTGGGAGGGATCGGCGTGATGAACGTCATGTTGGTATCTGTGAAAGAAAGGACAAGAGAGATAGGGATCCGTAAAGCCATCGGGGCCCGTTCGGGGGACATCCTGAAACAGTTTTTGATCGAAGCTGTATTTCTGACCGCAACAGGAGGATTGATCGGCATCTTGGTCGGCTTCGGGATCGCTCTATTGGTCAAATCCACTACGCCTCTTCCCGCCTCTGTGACAGGTTGGTCGGTCATTTTGGGCTTTGCTGTGTCCGTTTCGGTCGGCATCTTTTTCGGGATATTCCCGGCCCAGAAGGCCGCCAAGCTCGACCCCATCGTCGCGCTCAGATACGAATAGCGCGTGATAGAAATCAGGATTCATTTCCATTATGTATGTCCGCAGCTCCATTGAGGATCTTGCCTTTCCGAATCGTTCTTCGAGGATAACAATACAGGGACGTTCCC
>DAOWCB010000376.1 GCA_030633795.1 Candidatus Aminicenantota bacterium
CAATCGCCTCATCATACTCTTCCCTATGCTCGTGATATAAGGCCAGCTCAAAATGAACTCTTTTCCACTTGGGATATTTTTCGGCCAACTCCAGCAGGATTTTGTGATATTTTTTAGGATTTTTCTTTCGTATGAGGAGCGCTTCTATGAAAAGCCCTTCCTTTCCTTTGAGTTTTTTCCCATATTTTTTTAAGTTTTCGGAAGCCTCTTCCATCTCTGCTGTGTTTCCCAAATAAGCATATGCCCTTGCCAGGTAATAATAGGCATGGGCAAACTCCGGATCGAGCTCCACAGCCCTCTCGAGAAATAGACGGGCATCGTTGTAGTAATATTTTTCAAAGTTCGCCCTACCCCTGAGAAAGAAGTTGTATGCTTCCATGGAATCCGTGGTAACTTCCCTGATTTGTGGGGTTCTAAGCCTCTGTAAAAACGCACTGATTCCAGATCCACGACCGATCTTCCGGCTCACCTCATCGATCTGTTTTTTCAGGATGCTGTCCACACCCTCTCCTCTGGTGCTCACGCTCTTCAGCAGGCTTTTGGTCTCGACATCCAAAACATTGACATTGGTGACGAACATATTTTCAGCCTTGGTGAAACTCCCCAGGACGATAGCCTGTATGCCGTCCAACCGACACAACTCGAATCCCAGATCTCTGTCGATGACTGCAACATCCTTTCTTCCCAATTGTTTCAGCAAATCCCTCATCCTCTCCCAAGATGTGATGCGAAAGGATTTGGACTGCTCCAGGCTTGTTATCAATAGATTAGGAATCGCATCCTGCAGATAATTGTAGGAACTATCTCCCGTCTGGTTCTCGAAGCTGATCACCGCTACCGAAACCATATCTTGGGGAGCTGCAAAAGCCGATCTTTCTATGAAGAATTTCCAGCCGATGACACCGGACGCGATTGTCGCCAGGAGAATGAGAGTAGGGAGGAAAAGTTTTTTAATATTGAATTTGACTGTTATCTCTCTGGATGTGAGAGGCCTTTTTCTCCGTACTTCCCGTTCAGTTGTGGGCAGTTCCTGTTCGATTTTGGACAGTTCGCTGTGAAGCTCCTGCACATTCATGTACCTGTTTTTGCGGTCTTTTTCCAAACATTTCAGGATCAAGCGGTTGAGAGCTTCAGGAATTGCGTGATTGAACTTCCTCGGGATCGGCGGTTTCTCCAGTTTGTGCTTGACCGCGATACCAAGAGAGCCCTCTCCATCGAACGGCACTCTTCCGGTCAACATCTCGAATATAATGACTCCCAACGAGTAGATGTCCGATTGCTGATCGGCTTCTTTAGCTTCCGCTTGTTCAGGTGACATGTACTCAGGCGTCCCGACTAAAATCCCATGGCCCGTCTTCCGGCCCGTTTTCAAAGAACGGGCAATCCCAAAATCCAAAATCCGCGCGTTGCCTTCTTTATCGATGATGATGTTGCCGGGCTTTAAATCCCTGTGCACGATCCCATGACGATGAGCTTCGGCCAAACCCTCACATATCTGCTTGGCAATGATGATCGAAGTACGCACCCCGAGCTGACGAGTCATTTTGATCATGCTCTTAAGGTCTTCCCCAGGGATATACTCCATGGTAATATAGTGGGTGCTCTTTTCTTCGTCCAGATCATACATCTTGCAGACATTCCTGTGGGCAATCTGGCGGGCATACTTCAGTTCATCCCCGAATCGTTCGATGGCTTTTTTGTCGACGATATCCGGTCTGATCAGCTTGAGCGCCACCTCTTCATTGATCTTTTTGTCCATCACTCTGTAGACACTTCCCATGCCTCCCCTGCCGAGCTCTTCGATGACTTCGTACCGACCGGCAAAAACCGTGCCTCTATCCAGTCGAATCATGGGCGTGTCCATAGCCAATGTCTTGGCGAACAGACCTTCATCCTCCACTTTGAATTGAATCGGCTCCCCACAATTTCCGCAGAAATGCGTATCCGGCGGGTTTTCGAATTGGCAGGACATGCACTTTATCTTCATTTTTCTTCTATCGTCTTTTTAAACTCAATTCGCGTCCCCAAAGTTTCCACTCTCTATATATATATACGTTGTAAATTCCAATTTGTTCTAACTCCATTGATAATAAATAGCAATTTTCATGCCAAGTGGGGTTAGGTTAAGGAATAAGACAAGGATATACTGCTGTAAAATAACTTTACGGAATCAATTTTCCAAGCCGATCTTTTTCAGAATCTCCAGAAACCTGGGATCCTCCCGAACTGGATCGAATACCGTATCGGTCTTCAAAAGACGAACCCAACTGTCATACCCTTCGTAGG
>DAOWCB010000180.1 GCA_030633795.1 Candidatus Aminicenantota bacterium
AACCCGTACATATCTGGATAAACTAAGGGCAGAGGTGAAGGGAATTCCCGGTGCCCAGATCCGCATAGACCGGGAAGCCATGGGCCCCCCGACCGGAATGCCGATCAACGTCGAGATATCTGGAGAGGACATAGACGAAATGGTGGCTATCTCCGAACGTTTCATCGAATTCGTCGAGTCTCTGAATATCGCGGGTATCGAGAAACTCAAATCCAGCATGGAGGTCAATAAACCTGAGCTGATACTGGAACTCGACCGCGAAAAAGCCAACAAACTGGGAATGAGCACTGCTCAGATCGGCATGGCTCTGCGCACCGCCATCTACGGCTTGGAGATCTCGGAGTTTAGAGAAGGCGATGAGGAATATCCGATCCAGTTGCGCCTGGCCAAAAAATACAGGGAAGACATCGGGGTGCTTCTCAGTCAAGAGATCAGCGTGCCCTCCAGGCAGCCGAACTCTCCTCCCTACAGGGTACCCCTCGCATCTGTGGCCAATGTTTCTTATCAGACCAGCTACGGCGGCATCCAGCGAATCGACAACAAGCGGGTCATCACCGTCTCTTCCAACGTGCTCTCCGGGCACAATGCCAATGAGATCATTTTCCGAATAGGCCGCGCACTGCCCAAGTTTCCCCTCCCCGATGGGTACTCCGTCCAGTTCACAGGCGAACAAGACATGCAGCAGGAGACTGGGCAGTTTATGGTCCTGGCCATGTTCATCGCACTAGCTCTTATCTTTATCATCCTGGTTGCCCAGTTCAACTCCATTGCCAAGCCTCTTATCATCATCTCGATGTTTTTTTTCAGTTTTATAGGGGTTTTGCTAGGATTTGTGATTTTTGAGATCGATATCTCTATCATGATGACTGGGATGGGTATCATTGCCGTCGCAGGAGTTGTGGTGAAAAACGGCATCATCATCATAGACTACATCGATAACCGAATCGAATCGGGGATGGACAAAATGGAGGCGATTATTCAGGCTGGGGCTCCACGTCTCACGCCGGTTCTCCTCACAGCTCTTTCCACCGTCTTGGGACTCGTTCCGTTGGCCATCGGTATGAACTTCAACTTCCAGACTTTGCTAACCCGTCTCGATCCACAAATTTACTTCGGAGGGGACAATGCGGCCTTCTGGAATCCGCTTGCTATGACAATCATTTTCGGGCTTTCTTTTGCCACCATACTCACGTTGGTGGTGGTTCCGGCAATGTACACCATATTTTTTATGCGCCGAAAGAAAAAACTATGATTGGCTGAATTTCAGGATTGTATCCGCAATCTCCTACACCTACATGATGCATTTTTATATTCGTGACATTTCACTTCATTTGCATGGAAATCTGGGGAAATCGAGATGCTTCCTCTGGGGAATCTTTTCTTGACAAGATGGGGATAACTGAGATATTTTGTCTATCGAACACTCATTTTTATAATGAAGAGTATTCCTTTATTATAAAGGAGTTTTTTCGTTTGAGGAGGAACCTGTCGGGAGTTAAGGAAGAATTATGGAGAAGATAGGAAAATATAAAATTATTGAACTCCTGGGCAAGGGAGCCATGGGGATCGTGTATAAAGCTCTCGATCCGGATATTGACCGTGAAGTTGCCATCAAAACAATCCGTTTCGACTTAATTTCTGATGACGAAGAAAAAGATGAACTAATGTTGAGGTTTATACGGGAAGCCCGAGCCGCAGGCAAGCTCGTCCATCCCAATATTATAACCATCCATGATGTGGGAAAAGAAAAAGACATGACCTACATCGTCATGCAGTGTATTGAAGGCCCCAGCCTTCAGAATTGGATCGCTTCAAAGAAAAAATTTTCTGCCCCCCATATCATCAAGCTCATCCTTCAACTCTGTGATGCTCTGAATTTTGCTCATCAGAACGGAATTGTGCATCGGGATATCAAGCCTGCCAATATTCTTCTGGATGATAACGGAAAACCACATATCTGTGATTTCGGAGTGGCTCATGTCGAGATGTCGACTATAACTCAAACTGGTGCAACTATAGGAACCCCCAGCTATATGTCACCCGAGCAGGTGATGGGCAAAAAGATCGATAAGCGTTCGGATGTATTTTCTTTAGGAGCCATCTTGTACGAACTCCTCACGGGGAGGAGGCCTTTTGAGGGCGAAAGCATCACGACGGTTATCTACAAAATAGTAAACGAAGAAGCCGTTCCTTGTACCCAAATCAGAAAAGAGATCCCACAGGAATTCGAGCAAATATTGAAAAAAGCTCTTTCCAAGGATCCGGATGGAAGGTATAGCTCTTGTGAAGAGTTCGCTGCTGATTTAAAGAAAATCACACATTTTTCTGATGAAACCCTTGCCATGACTGGTATTTCAGAATCTGCGTTAACCATGCAAGCCCCATTGAAAAAGAGAAAAAAAATTTTCCTTCCTTTAGCTTTGGCAGGAGCTGTCATCGTTATCGGGATCGGGGGATATTTCCTGTACCAAAAATTTGGGAACAAATCATCCTCTTCAGAGGAAATAAAACCCACCCTGGTTGAAAGCGCTCTACTAGAATCTCGTTCGATGAATCCTGTTTTGGAGGTTTTAGAGACGGAATCAGATAAGCTGGTGAATAGTTTTAATAAAGGTAATTATGCTGAAGCTGTCAGGATTGCACAGAGTATTTTAGCCCAAGATAAGCAGAATGAAGATGCGCTCGATTATCTTGCCAAAGCAAGAAGCAAATTGAGCGAGAGCCAAATTGCCAAATATATCACTGCAGGAAAACGAGATTACGATAACGGCAACTATGAGCAAAGCAAAGTCAACATGGAACAAGCCTTAAAAATAAACAGTAAAAGCGTGGAGGCTAAGCGCTACTATAATTTAGCGGACAAGGCTCTATCCGAAGAGTCCATCCGCCAAATTGTAGAACGCCAGAGCAGCGCTCAGGAAAAGAAGGATCTTTTGGCCTTTTTGAGTGATATCGGTCCAGATGCCCTTTTGGCAAAAAAGAGGACCGATGCCATACAATTGTTTAATAACTATGATAATATCAAATCTCGAATGTCCGATCTTGCGATCAGCTTTATAGATTCCAACCATGCTGATGTGAGCTTTTCCCATCTATTGGTCGCTGTCGACAAAAAAACAGGCAATAATAAAGTGATCTTCGAAGGGAAAAAAACATTGACGTTGGAGAAGCTGGATAATACTTGGAAAATATTAGTTTACAGATAAATTCGGCGCATATAGTTTTATACAATTTTAATAAGAGGGATGTCACGAATGTCGCGAATATTTCGTCTTACATTGATTATTCTGCTAACGAGTGTCTGTTTTCTTTTTGCGTTTTCTCAAGATGAAAATCCTGTGAAAGTCAAGGTCATTGTCGACAGCGCCACCGTCAAAATAACACCTGAAATCAATGGTGATACACTGGCGAGAATCCCTCTCAATACCATCTTGGACGCAATGGAAAAACAAGGAGAGTGGTATAAAGTTTTGTTTAACAAGGAAGGTCTTCAGATAACGGGATTTATCCATGAGATGTTAGTAAGAGAAATGAGCGAAGATGAGGTGGCGGAAGAAGGTGTCCCAACTTCAGCAGAATCCTTTGAAAGTCAATCAGAAATAATCAGAGAGATCGAAATCCGTATGGACGAAAGCCGGCAGTTGATCAGACAGGAGGATAAATTTAAAGAAGCGATTATCTCTCTCAAGCCTTTGATTGCCAAGACATTCCGTGTCGAAGAGATTCAGAAACAAAGGCAGTTGGCAACAGAGATCTTTTTATGGACCGGAATGGCTTATTCGGGAATGGGGGAGGCATACGCGGCTCTTCGAGAACTCAGAAACATGTTTGAAGTGGATTATGCCTACGGGAAAGCGATCACCCGGAATATCTATAATCCCAAAATCGGGGGTTTGATCGAACAGGCAGAAAAAGAATATCTTGGCATCATCAAAAATTATTCCCTTCGGCTCACAACTCAGCCTGAGCAGGCAAGGATAACGATCAACGAAGAGTATATCGGGATCACTCCATTGATATACCGGTCAGAATCGCCCAAAGTGGTGCTCGAGATAACAAAAGAAGGCTACAAGAGTATGGAGGACGATCTCTTTCTTTCTCGAGAGGACACAGATAAAGAGTATGTTCTAGAAAGATTAGGGAGGAATTTGAAGGTGAAATCCACGCCGCAGGGCGCAAATATTTTTATGGATGACGTGGATACCGGTCAACTGACCGATAGTGTGTTGCCGTATATCTCGTTCGGTACCCACAAAGTAAGAATATCCAAGGAAAATTATGCCAGTTGGGAGGGAACGATCGAGGTTCTGCCTGGAGAGAATCCCATCGAGATGGATGTGATTCTTACTGGAAAAACATACGTGTCCCTCAGGAAGTGGGGTTCTCCAAACTCCCCGTTTTTTGATAA
>DAOWCB010000189.1 GCA_030633795.1 Candidatus Aminicenantota bacterium
ACGCCAGTCTCATCTTCCCCATCGGGGATGGCTATGGCGGTCGGAATCAGAGTTCCAGGGGACAACAGGGCACCTGTGCTTTGGCCTGATCCAGAGCAAACCGGACAGCCTGGACCACACACTTGCGCTGGTGAATAAACAGCGAATCCAAACAGTAGGACAATAAACATAATCAGATTTCTGTACATGATTTCAGCCTGACATTTCGGGAATATTATAATCTACTATCTCTATATTTCCTATAAGCTAAGTTAAGATGAGTATAAAACGATTTTTAAAAAAAGTCAATAACATCAAAAAGAAAGGAAACTTTGCTTAGACTTGTGATTTCATGCCAAAAAAAGTAATTCTAAGCTTAAAAATTGGACGTTTCATAGAGTTATCTTCTTTAAAATCGACTAATTTTTTTGCCTATAAATTCTTTGAGGGGTGTATCAGCAGCTTATGACAACCAAGTTACATAAAGAAAATACTGTGTTCCTTTTTTAGAAGGTAGTATAATTTTAAAGTTAGATTCATCATCGGGAATAAACGTCGCATGAAAAACTCTGAGCAAGATATATTCCTTGGGATCTCGGCGATCTCAACATCTAAAAAAGCTGTATTTATTGTTTCTGGCTTTGTCTTTCTCATCATGGTCATTCCTTTCTTTAATCATATAGTGGATGATGCGTATATCAGCTTCAGGTATGCAAAAAATCTGGCTGACGGCCATGGCCTGGTATTCAATCCTGGAGAGAGAGTCGAGGGCTACACAAACTTCCTTTGGGTAATTCTGTCTGCGCTTTCGTTTCTCTTTTCTCTTGCTCCTGAAACGATAGTTCGGATCATCGGAATGTTTTGTGGGCTTGGAACGATAGCGGCTATCGTTCATTTCAGCCCTGCAGACAAACGCTTTCCTCAGCTTCTATGGATGCCTGCACTTTTTTTGGCAGTCAGTCCACCGTTTGCGGTGTGGGCCACGGGGGGCTTGGAAACGCCGCTTTTTGCCTTCCTTATACCTCTCGGTGTCCTGCTTGCTGCTGATGGCGTACAGAAAGAACGTTTCCCTATGTCAAGCGCTGTTTTTTTGGCGTTAGCGTCTTTGACCAGACCAGAGGGCGTATTGATCGCAGCCATAGTCTCTGTATCCGCTTTTTTGATAATGAAAAAAAACTCAGGTTTTCGAAAGAAATGGTTATTGTGGAATATCGTTTTCGCAGCCATATTTTTGCCGTATTTTATATGGCGTTTGAGTTATTATGGATTTATCTTCCCCAACTCATACTACGCAAAAGTGGATGTGGGAGGTTCTCAATTGAACCGGGGATTCTTTTATTTGCATGGATTCCTCAAAATCACCGGTTACTGGCTCCTCACAGCTTTTGTGGGATTCATTTGGGTAAAGAGGAAAAAATACTTATGGGTGTTATCTGTCGTGATACTCTTGTTCATATTGTATATTATTTACGTCGGCGGAGATGGTTTGCCCATGTTTCGCTTTTTTGCCCCTTTAACCGGCCTCATTTTTCTTCTCATTGCCTGGTCACTTTCCGGAATATTTGAAAAAATACAAAAATGGAAATCCGGAAGAACAATTATTACAGCCATACTCCTTGCTTCATGGATTTTCTCCATGGCCCACGCCTTCAGAGGACCTGCCTTCGATTATGTCATGCAGGATATCTACGAGGTTAGCTCATGGAAAAAGATCGGATTATGGTTTAGAGAACACGCAGAACCCGGTGATTCCATCGCCGTGATTCCGGCAGGAGCCATTCCCTACTTCTCAGAACTTAAAACAATCGACATGCTCGGGATAAACGATTTGACCATCGGGCACAAAGCCACACATGAAATGGGCAGGATGCAAGCAGGACATGAAAAACATGATGTAGAGTATGTTCTGAGCCGACAGCCCACCTATGTGATCCTCGGAATCTATGGCCTCGAACCAGAATTGCTTCCGCCAAAACAAATCATTCGACCTTTTTATCCAGCTGAGATCGAGCTGCTGCGGTCCAGTAAGTTTCATCAACAATATAAAATCGCTTCAGCCAAGACTGAAGATGGGTATTTTTACTACTTTGTATTAATCGACAAAAATAAAAGGAGGGACATAGTCAACTGATCGCTTTGGCTTGAAGCTGAGTTCGGATTGTCTCAAAATTTAGCGCAAATCCAGTGCTGCACGGATCAGGGCAAAAAAATTCTCATCTGGCATGTATTCGGGCACGCTGTTGCCAGTCCCCAAGGCAAAACCTCCTCGATCGGACGCTCGCTCCAGCATTGCTTTGGACCTTGCATAAACCTCATCGGGAGTCGATTCACAGAGAAAATTCACATCGATTCCCCCGATGATAGCAATACGGTCATGATATTTTTCGTAGGCCTCCTCGGCCGGCATGATGTTATCTTCGTAGGAGTGGCGGCCGTCGAAATGCATGTCTTCGATGATGTCTTCAACGATGTTTTCAAAGTAACCACAGGAATGCAAAATGACCGGTTTGCCTGCCGCATGAGAAATATCGACGATCTGCCTGTACCAGGGGAAAACAAAACGGCGCAGGGCATCGATCGAAATCAGAGTGTTGCTGCTAAAGCCCCAATCGTCATTGGCCAAACATGCCCCCACACAATCATACTGAACAGCCTTTTTATAATATTGAACCAACCGGGATCCAACCTGTTCGAAAACATCCTCCACCAACTGCAGATCATCGTAAAGCCTGTAACACAAGGTATCGAAACCCATTAACCGAATGACATTTTCGAGAACACCGTCCGGAGAATACGGGATCAGCTTCATTCCCTTCGGCAAACCTTCGGAAAGCTGCTTAAAAAGATCATAATCCGCCTCTTCAGGATTTGGCCAATCAAAGGCATCGAATTCCTTTTGGTTACGGATCACAGCTCCTTCATTCAAAGAAAAGGTTTCTTTTGTCTCCCTAAGATCGGGATCCGAAAATTGAAAGCCGGGCAGTAGAATCGTGGCAAAGTCATAGCCCAGTCGATGGAATGTTTGAATGAAACGTCTTAACCATGCCGATCCCTCGGAAGGAGTAGGACCGGGGATAACCCGGCTGTAAATCCTCTCGTTGAAATAGAATTCGAACAAGGTAGGTCTATCGGGGACTTCACGCCGAAGGACTGCTAATAAATTTTCAAAGTTCGGCTTTTCCTTTCTTTCAGGTATCTCATTCCAGTTCATGAGCTCGCCTCGATTTATTTTACCACCTCTTAGACCAGAGCTCCATCCCCCATTGTATAACTCCAGGTTATAAAATTAGGCTTTTTGGCCTTTTATATAACTGGAGGTTATAAAGATCTTCTGTTTTTATTTTCTTGTTTTTTTCATATATAATGACCCATCCTGTGTATCATGTTTTTATTTCCGATCAAAATCAAAATAAAAAGAGGAGGGAGTCTATGAAAAACGAAAGAAAACAAATGTCTGTGATTCTTGGGATTTTTTGTGTCTTATTTATCATGGCCACGCCTAAAGCTTTCCATGCCCAAATGGACGACTCGGGCATTGCCAAAGCCTTCATGTGGCGCAACATCGGCCCGGCCAACATGTCCGGCAGAGTTTCCGATATCGAAGCCTTGGACAAAGATTTCACGACCGTGCTTATCGGATCGGCATCAGGAGGTGTCTGGAAATCTGTAAACGCCGGCACTTCTTGGGAGCCGATTTTTGACACATACGGAGCAGCCTCGATCGGGGATGTGGCTTTTTATCAGGCAAATCCAGATATCATCTGGGTCGGCACTGGGGAAAAAAACACGCGGAACAGCATAGCCTGGGGCGATGGGATTTACAAATCCGCAGACGGAGGAAAAACTTTCACCCATATGGGGCTCAAAAGCACCCATTCCATATCCAAGATCATCACTCACCCTACTAATCCTGACATCGTATATTCCGCAGCAGGCGGACATCTTTGGGGTTACAAAGGCGATAGAGGTTTGTTCAAAACGATAGACGGAGGAAAGACCTGGAACAAGTTGACCAACGGATTGCCCGACGACGGAAAAACCGGTGCCATCGATATGGTAATGGATCCGACGAACGAGAATGTGCTTTATGTAGGATTCTGGCAGCGGATTAGGAGGGCTTATCGTTTCGATAGCGGCGGCCCAAACGGCGGTATCTTCAAATCGACCGATGCCGGTGAATCTTGGACAAAGCTCGTGAACGGACTCCCTGAGGGAGATACCGGGAAGATAGGTTTGGCCATCTGCCGGAGCAAACCAAATGTGCTGACGGCCTTTGTCGAACATGGTTTCCA
>DAOWCB010000111.1 GCA_030633795.1 Candidatus Aminicenantota bacterium
ACAGGAAAAAAAGCATGGGAGGGAAAATCGGAATGATAATATCCCTTTTTCGTATTAATAAAACATGTCGAAAAGTATGGAACATAAATCTTAATTCAAACATAATTCGTCGAAGAATCATCGATTTGGGATAGGGTAAAATCAGCTTTTAGAGAAGCTAGCACAATTTTGTTTTCCAAGGATTCATCCTGTGCGGGATGAAGGATCGGATAATAATTTGGGATAACAGGAGCGGATCGGAAAGGGAAAGATTTTTTAGAGGGGGGCCCTTTTGCGATGGACGATGCTGTGAGGGCAGCTCTGGTTATTTTTTCTAATGATAGATCATTGGTGTACCCGTATCCTGTTTGATCTCCGTAGACTACCCGAATTCCAGCTCCGAGCATGATGTTCTCGGAAGTTTCCTTTATGATATCCTCCTCCATGTTTATGGAGCTATACACTCGGTATTCAAGGAAAATTTCCGAAAAGTTGCCTCCTTGGCTAAGAGCGATATTCAGTATTTTTTGTAAGTCAACGGAACTCAAGGAAAAATGGTCTTTGTAAGGTAACGAAGCGGTTCTGTTCATGTTTTTTTTGTCATGCTTGCGATTGAATCTTAAGAATTCTTTTCAGAAGTAGTCTTATTTTAAAAAAAACCTAAAATAAACGCAATAACAAGCTTTGGCGGTTCTCTTCTATTTTGTGTGGGCATTACTTTCAAGGCATTTCTTAGCCATCAGGCATGTCCTCTGCTTTAGTGAGGATCTTTAACGCCATTCCCTCACCGCCTTTCTCGGCGGCTTTGAAATGGCGCTGCGGACATACCTGATGGCTTTTTCCATTAGAGCTTACCCATACAAAATGGGAGAGAACCGATAAGGCTTAGTTTAGCCTGTTGTGTTCCTTTTTTTCTGGGAGTGGAATAGGGTGAGGAAGAGGATGCAGCCTATTCCCAAAACGTATTCGAATAAATTGGTTATGAGATGGACTCCGCTGGAAAGGATGGCTATCCGCTTTTCAAACCCCATAAGCATGAGTGTTAAAGCCCATGCAGATTCCCATGTTCCAAATCCTCCGATCCCCTTGATCGGGAGGGCGGAGGTCAGTTCTGCACCTGTTATGCCCAAGATGGTTTTAGAAAAACTCAGGTTCTCCAGAGAAAAACCGTGACTGCGCAAAAGAGCATAAAGGAGGAAAAACAGAGCGCTGTATTTAGCTAAGCGAATTCCCAGCGAGAGAACGAATAGAGGCCAGCCAATCCTTCTCTTTTTTATTTTGTTAAGTTCATCTATGGTCAATAAAAATTTATGGACACTGACTTCGGCCCATTTTTTTTTATCCTGTTTGATAACATGCAAAAGCCACTGATAAACCTTAATGGCTATCCTAGCGATTTTTGCCACTTTCCAGAAAACGAGAAAAACCAGAAGGAAAAAGGCAAAGGAAATGGCCAGAAGAGTCCCGTTGGAAATAGACGTTTTTCCCAAACCTACGGCTAATATCGCAAAGGCCAAAAAAGGGCTCAAGGTAAGAAAATCCAGAACGAAGGCCACCACAAAGCTTGATGAGGCGGACTCGAAAGAATATTTCAGACTTTTGTTGAGTACATAAACATAAGAAAGGGATCCGATCCGCGCCGGGAAAAGGTCTACGAAGAGGTTGCGGATGAACGTGACCAAAAAGACATCCCTCCAACTGGAATGGTGGGGGAGAAGTAGCAATTTGTAACGCCATGCTCGAAGCGTTGCGCCTATCAGGGCAATGATCATAAATGCCAGGAGTCCGGGTATATAGATGCGAGAAAACGTTTGCATGAAGTCTTTAAACTCAATTTTTGTAAGAAGAAACCAGATGAGAATGGCAGAGACGGCAATCGAAATCAGGAGGGTAAGGATTCTCTTTTTTCCCATACCTGTATTAAAATGCACACCTAACGTAATGTCAACAGGAGCATCTCGATTTCCGTGAGGAATGGCGTATAAAATCTTCACGGGAGCAAAACCATTCCTAAAAGCCGACATCAAGCCTTTTAATATCACGGAAATAAGGATGCCAGCCTGTGAGCACAAAAATTTGACTGTGAGGGAGGAAAAAACTATAATTTTTCCTGATGTGGCGGAAAAACATTGATGCCCTGATCGAAGCGGCTCTTAAGGAGGACATGCCTGCAGGAGACATTACCTCAGAGAACATTGTCCCTTCCGATTCCATATCTCGAGCTTTTATCGTTGCTAAAGAAGAAGGAGTGCTTGCTGGAATCTATGTGGCTGAAAGAGTCATGAATAAAATCGATCGGACTATTTTTTTCGAGATCCATCGAAAGGACGGCCAAAAAATGAACAGAGGGGATAAAATTGCCGCTCTAAAAGGCCCTTCTGTTTCCTTGCTCAAGGGGGAAAGGACAGCCCTGAATTTTCTCCAGAGGATGTCAGGGATTGCCACAACCACCAGAAAGTTCGTGAATGTGCTGGATGGGAAAAAAACAAAAATCCTGGATACACGGAAAACCACACCAGGGCTTCGAAGCTTGGAAAAATATTCTGTCAGGATGGGCGGGGGGACGAATCACCGGTTCAGTCTGTCAGATATGGTCATGATAAAAGACAACCACATCAAGATAGTCGGGAATATTTCAGAAGCTGTGCTTTTGGCCAGAAAAAAGATCAAGCCGGGGATCAAGATTGAAGTCGAAGCAACCAACAGGGAAGAAGCTGAAGAAGCATTAAAATGCGGGGCGGATATTGTCATGCTTGACAACATGTCTCTTAACAGAATGAGGGAAGTTGTGAAGTTGCTTAATGGAAAGGTTCTAGTGGAAGTCTCTGGCAATATCAATTTGTCCAGAGCTTCGAAGATCGCTGATCTTGGAGTCGATTTTATTTCTGTCGGGGCCTTAACACATTCATATAAATCGTTGGATATCAGTATGGAGTTCATTGACTAAGGGAAAATGCAACAAGCCGAAGCACAAAAAACCGATATTTTGATCATCGGCTGTGGGATCGCAGGAGCCAGTGCTGCTTTGGAAGCGGCAAAAAGCGGTTTGAAAGTCGTCGTCATCACAAAAAATGATGAGTTGAAAGAGTCGAACACATTTTATGCGCAAGGGGGAATTGTTTCACTGGGACCGGACGATCGTCCAGAGCTTTTGAAGGAAGACATCATCCAGACAGGGGATGGAATAAACAATCCTGAGGCTGTAGAAATTCTTTCTACAGAAGGGAATAAAATGGTCGACAGCATATTGATCGACGAACTGGACATCCCGTTCATGAAGAATTCCCCGGATTCCTTGGATTATGCTCAGGAAGGCGGCCATTCGCGCAGGCGAATTTTGCATATCCGGGATACAACCGGCAGGACTATTGAGGAAAAGTTTGTTGCGGTACTCAAAGGCTATTCGAATGTTACCCTTCTGCCTGCTCATACAGCGGTCGATTTGTTGACTGTCCCTCACCATTCTAAAAATCCGACATCTTTTTATCGAGAGCCACGGTGCATCGGGTGTTATGTTTTGGACAACAAAACAAAAAAAGTGAAGACCATCTTTGCCACTTATACGGTTCTGGCCACGGGAGGCTGTGGAGCGGTCTACCTTTACACATCGAATCCGAAGGGAGCTATCGGGGACGGATATGCAATGGCATACCACGCAGGCGCAAGAATAGTCAACATGGAGTATATCCAATTTCATCCCACATCTCTATTTCACAGGGATGCGGATGGGTTTTTGATCTCCGAAACGGTAAGAGGAGAAGGGGCGCGGCTTATAACCAAAGATGGCCGAACTTTCATGGATAAATATTCCGAACAAAAAGATTTGGCCCCTCGTGATGAAGTCACAAGGGCCATCTATGAGGAAATGACTAATACTGATTCGAATTATGTATATCTTGACCTAGCATCATATGCAAAAATCGACATAAAAAAGCGTTTTCCGCATATTTATCAGACATGCCTTCGGTATGGGATTGATATCACAAAAGAATCCATCCCTGTCGTTCCAGCAGCACATTATTGTTGTGGGGGAGTCTTGGTTGACGGTTGGGGGCGAAGTTCCTTGAGCGGTTTGTATTCTGTGGGAGAGGTATCCTGTACTGGCCTTCATGGAGCCAATCGGTTGGCCTCCACGTCTTTGCTGGAAGGTTTGGTTTGGGGGACACGGACAGCTCAGCACATCGCTGCGCATTTTAATCCTGTGGCCAAATTCGCTGTTCGTGATATCCATCAGTGGTATTACCCCGAGAAAGAGGAGGAGACAGATCCGGCGCTTATCAACCAGGATTGGATTTCTATCCGGTCTACCATGTGGAACTATGCAGGAATTATCCGTACCACAAAACGGCTGGAGCGTGCCCGGGCGGATCTGAATTACCTCCATCACCGGATCGTTAAGTTTTACAAAGAAGCCAGGATGGACGCGAATGTTGTGGATTTGAAGCATGGGATTCAAGTGGCCCTTTTGATAACATATGCTGCTCTCGGCAATCCGATCGGTCGTGGCTCCCATTACCTCAAAACATGAATAAGTGGGGATAAAAAAATAGAACCGTCCCCTTTTTTTATCCCCCGTTGACTTTAGGCTGGCTTATTCTATAATAACAATTTGAACGCGAGTGTTGGAGTGAATCATGGCTGAAATCGACAATATCAAAGATACGCTGAATCTTCCGCAAACTTCTTTTTCTATGAAGGCCAAGCTGGCCCAAAAAGAGCCAGAGCTTATCGCAAAGTGGGAGAGCATTGGTCTTTACAAAAAAATCCAGAAGATAGGGGAAAGCCGGCCATCTTTTGTCCTTCATGACGGACCTCCCTATGCCAACGGAAGAATTCATCTAGGGACTGCCTTGAACAAGGTTTTGAAAGATTTCATCATAAAGAGCAAAACCATGCAGGGGTACCGAGCGCCCTACCTCCCTGGCTGGGATTGCCATGGACTCCCCATCGAGATAAAAGTGGATCAATTCTTGGGGAAAAAGAAGGCCGAGATGTCTCCTCTAGAGGTAAGAGAGGAGTGCAAGAAGTACGCGCTGGAATTTGTGGACATACAGCGCAAACAGTTTAAAAGACTCGGCGTGTTTGGAGAATGGGAAGCGCCTTATCTGACAATGAACCCCGAATATGAGGCAGAAGTTTTACGCCATCTCGCAGCCTTTTTTGCTTCTGGCAATGTTTATAAGGGGAAAAAGCCGGTACACTGGTGTGCACATTGCCGGACGGCTCTTGCTGAGGCCGAGATCGAATACAAGGACCGGGAATCCCCTTCCATCTATGTGGAGTTCCCGATGATGTCTGACCTCTCGGAAAAATTCCCGGCCCTCGAGAATAAACAGGTTTTTGTTCTCATTTGGACCACAACTCCCTGGACCCTACCTGCCAACCTGGCTATAGCCTTCCATCCCGATTATGAGTATTCTGCCTTCGAGACAGAAGGGAAGGTCTATATCGCAGCCAAGCGACTGGTCCCTGTCCTCTCCGAGGAATTGAGTCTCGGAAAGACGAAGGAACTTGTAACCTTTTTGGGCAAAGAGATGGAGGGACTCAAAGCCAGGCATCCGTTTATCGACAGGGAATCGGTGTTTGTCCTGGCCGACTATGTTACCCTGGATCAAGGGACCGGGTGTGTCC
>DAOWCB010000110.1 GCA_030633795.1 Candidatus Aminicenantota bacterium
AAGGATAAAATCTATGCCAAAATTGAAAATCGAGGATTTAGAAAAAATGAGTCAGAGGGTTAGGAAAACTGTTCTTCTGAGAGAAGGGGCGGGTCGTGCAAAAATCACTGTCCATATGGGAACCTGTGGAATAGCTGCCGGAGCGAGAAAAATCATGAACACGTTGATGGAGGATATTGAGAAGAATAATTTGGATGACGTCATTCTAACAAACTCAGGCTGCGCTGGATTATGCAGCAAAGAGCCGATGGTTACCGTGGAGCTAAAAGACGAAGCCCCAGTGAAATATGTTGATTTGACACCGGAAAAAATTCGGAGAATATTAACTGAACATGTTTTGGGTGGAAAAATTGTTGAAGAATATGCCTTGGCAAAAGGCAGTGAAAGGATGTCATAAGGAATTTAATAAAGGTCAGGTAGATTATGAACGAATACAACACGGATAAATACAGACTGCATTTAATGATATGTGCGGGGACAGCCTGTGTTTCTAATAAGTCTTTTAAAATAAAGGAAATATTAGAAGAAGAACTGAAAAAACAGGGACTGGAGAATGAAGTTCTTGTTGTCATGACAGGTTGTAATGGATTTTGTGCGGTAGGCCCTGTCATGGTTGTTATGCCGGATGGAATATTTTATCAAAGATTAACCGAAGACATCGTGCCCCATCTTGTCGAAGAGCATTTTTTAAAGGGCAGACCCGTACAAAAACTCATGTTCACTCCAGAAAAAGAAGAGATCGTTATCCCCAAGATGATGGATATCGGCTTTTTTTCCCGCCAAACTCTGATCGCTCTCAGAAACAGAGGCATGATCGATCCAGAGGTCATCGATGAATATATTGCACGAGATGGATATAAAGCATTAGCGAAAGCTTTATCAGAGATGACTCCCGAGGAGATCATCGATGAAGTAAAAAAATCCGGTCTTCGAGGCCGAGGCGGTGGAGGATTCCCCACCGGATTAAAGTGGGATCTGTGCAGGAAACAACAAAGTGATACCAAATATATCATATGTAATGCCGATGAAGGGGACCCTGGGGCTTACATGGACAGAAGCATTGTCGAAGCTGATCCTCATTCTATTTTAGAAGGCATGCTGATCGGTGCAAGGGCTATCGGCGCATCCGAAGGGTACGTTTATATCAGAGCCGAATATCCGCTCGCCATGGATAGATTGAAGATCGCCATAGAGCAGGCAAAAGAGTACGGACTCATAGGTGAAAACATATTCGATACGGATTTTAGTTTTAACATTCATATCAAACAGGGAGCAGGCGCTTTTGTGTGCGGGGAAGAAACATCCCTTATGGCTTCTATCGAAGGCCGCCCGCCTGAACCGAGGCAAAGGCCCCCCTTTCCTGCTGAATCAGGATTGTGGGGAAAACCTACCAATATAAATAATGTGGAGACCTGGGCAACAATTCCCCCGATAATCGATAGAGGAGCAGAGTGGTTTTCAAGTATCGGGACGGAACAAAGCAAAGGAACAAAAGTCTTTTCTCTTGTCGGTAAGATTAACAACACGGGTTTGGTTGAAGTCCCGATGGGAATAACTTTGAAAGAGATCGTTTATGACATCGGGGGTGGAATTCCCAAAAACAAAAAATTCAAGGCTATCCAAACAGGAGGGCCTTCAGGAGGATGCATACCGGCCAGTTTAATGAATTTGCCTGTGGATTATGAAAAGCTGACCGAAGCCGGTTCCATCATGGGTTCGGGCGGATTGATTGTGATGGACGAGGATACGTGTGTGGTCGATGTTGCCAAATATTTTATCGAGTTCACGAATGATGAATCCTGCGGAAAATGCACTTCTTGTCGAGAAGGATCCGCCGTTCTGCTCGAAGTGCTTCAAAAAATATGCAGGGGAGAGGGGGATGAAAAAGACCTGGAAATCCTCGAAGATTTTAGCGAAACCATAAAGGATGCCTCGATGTGCGGATTGGGTCAGACATTGCCCAATCCGGTGTTGAGCACATTGAAATATTTTATGCAAGAATATATTGAACATACCAAATACAAAAGATGTCCCGCTCTTGTGTGCAAAGGAATCGTTTCATCTGCCTGTCAACACTCCTGTCCGATTTCACAGGATGTCCCCAGTTATATCGGATATCTTGCTCAAGGGAAATTTGAGGAAGCCGTGAAAATTGTCTTGAAGGAGAATCCGCTTCCCCTTATCTGCGGCCGGGTCTGTGATACTCCCTGCGAAGAAAAATGTGTTGCCGGGGAGTGGGACGATCCGATAGCCATCAGATCTCTTAAACGTTTTCTTGCTGATTATGAAATGAAGCACAGTGTTGAGCCTGATCAGAAGCCAAAGCCTGAGAGAGAAGAGCGTATCGCTGTGGTCGGCTCTGGACCTGGAGGGTTGACATGTGCCTATTACCTTGCCCTTGAAGGTTATAAAGTCACCATATACGAAAGCCTTCCTGTTGTGGGTGGTATGCTTGCGATCGGAATTCCGGAATTCAGATTGCCCAAGGACATTTTGGAATATGAAATAAACAGGATAAAAAAGCTGGGAGTTGAAATCAAAACGAACACAACCATCGGAAAAGATATCCCTCTTGAGAAGCTCAAGGAAGATTACAAGGCGGTCTTTATCGCAATCGGGGCTCATAAGGGCTTGAAAATGAGAATCCCTAACGAAGATGCTGAAGGGGTTTTGGATGCTGTGGAATTCCTGCAGGATTATAACTTAGGCAAGGATGTGAAAATTGGCGATAAAGTCATCGTTGTTGGGGGAGGGAATTCCGCGATTGATGCTGCCCGAGTGGCCAAACGGTTAGGAAAAGACACGAGTATTTTGTATCGAAGAACAAGGGTAGAGATGCCTGCGATTAAAAGTGAAATTGAAGAGGCTTTGCTCGAGGACATCGACATACAATTTCTCGCCGCTCCGGTCAATGTTCTGTCGAATAATGGAAAAGTCGAGGGGATAGAGTGCATCCGGATGAAACTCAGTGATATGGACGAGAGCGGCAGAAGAAGACCGGTTCCGATTGAAGGATCTGAATTCAAAGTCGATGTCGATACTTTAATCCTGGCTATTAGCCAGGAGCCGGATGTCTCTATGCTCGTTGGTGAGAATGGACTGAAGGTTTCCTCTTGGAGCACACTCGAAGTCGACCCGGAGACTCTTGTCACGAATGTAGAAGGGATATTTGCAGGAGGTGACGTTGTGTCCGGTCCGAATACAGTGACGGCCGCTATGTCTCATGGAAAAATTGCTGCTCAGATGATCGACAAATTTGTGTGCGGCGAGAAATTGGAAAGAAAATATGAGGTAACCCGTCCTGCAGCCCGTGTCGAAGCTGTAGAACTTTCCGAAGAAGAAGTCCAGTCCCTCAAAAGGCCCGAAATGCTAGCAATCCCTGTCGATCAAAGGACAGCAAGCTTCAAAGAAGTTGAATTGGGGTTTGGAGAAGCCGATGCGATTTCCGAAGCAAAGCGTTGTCTGCGTTGTGATTTGGAAGTCAAAGAGGAATAGTGGAGGATCCGAGATGAACATAAATAATTCTAATATAAATGGAGGGTCGGCGTGATTAAGCTGACTATTAACGGCACTGTGGGAGAATTCCCCGAGGGTAAAATCCTGTTGGAATGCATCGAAAGTACGGGATTAAAGGTTCCGACACTCTGCCATCATAAAGCGCTGGTTCCGTATGGAGCGTGCAGATTATGTTTGGTGGAAATTGGACGAAATGGCAAGTCGACAATACAGACTTCATGCACTTATCCAGCCTCTGATGGTTTGGTCGTTCAGACTGAGTCCGCAAGAGTTGTTAAGGCTCGGAAGAATATGATCGAGCTTCTATGGGCTTTGTGTCCCGATTCGAAAGCGATCCAGAACATAGCTGAAGAATATGGAGTAAAAGAAACACGGCTAAGAAAGAAAAACGAGGATTGTTTCCTTTGCGGGCTTTGTGTGAGGATGTGTGAAGAAAGAATGGGCATCACGGCGATAAGCTTTGTCAATCGTGGTTCCAAACGTAAAGTAATCCCCCCGTTTGATGCGTTATCGGATGTATGTCAGACCTGTGGGACATGTGCTTTTATTTGTCCGACAGAAAGGATTAAGCTCAACGAAATCAGCAAGCATGAAATCATACCTATAAAGGATGAATATAACGAAAGGTTGATCGAAAGAGCGGCAGCTTACATCCCCTATCCCCAGGCTGTTCCCAATAAAGCCATGATCGATGAACGTTACTGTGTGCATAAACTCAAGGGAGAATGCAAAATCTGCGATGAGGTTTGTGAAGCAGATGCCATAAATTATGAACAGGAAGAGGAAAAAATAAACTTGAATGTCGGAGCTGTTATTTTATCACCAGGATTTGATCTGTTTGATGCAAAAATCAAAGAAGACCTGGGATACGGCCACTATCCCAATGTTGTCACATCTATCGAATTTGAAAGGATTTTATCTTCAACAGGACCCTATCTTGGCCATGTGTTAAGACCTGGAGATCAAAAAGAGCCAAAAAAAGTAGGATTTATCCAATGTGTCGGTTCTCGGGATTGTGAACGAGATTATTGCTCTTCTGTTTGCTGTATGTATGCCACGAAGGAAGCCATCATCGCCAAAGAACATGCGGATGAGGACCTGGAATGTGATATTTTCATCATGGATATGCGCGCATTCAGTAAAGGATTTGATGAATATTATGAAAAGGGTAAGGAACTGGGAGTCAATTACATAAGATGTCGTCCCCCGACGATCGAAGAAATCCCTGAAACAAAAAATCTTGTGGTTCAGTATGTGGATGAAAACGATCAAAAGGTATCTTGTGAATACGACATGATTGTTTTATCCGTCGGCATGGTTCCCCCAGAATCTGCACAAGAGATTGCTCAAAAATTTGGCATCGAGTTGAATGAATACAATTTCTGTAAAACCGATACGTTCAAGCCGGTTGAATCGGCCCGTGAGGGAGTTTACGTGGCCGGCCCGTTTACAGAACCCAAGGATATCCCCGAGACAATCATGCAGGCATCGGGTGCGTCATCAAAAGTTTTATCCCTGTTAAAGGAAGCGAGAGGCAGCCTGATCACCCATAAGGAATTTCCCCCTGAAGTTGATGTCTTGGGGCAGGAGCCAAGAATCGGCGTATTCGTTTGTCATTGCGGAACAAACATTGCCGGAGTGGTCAATGTTCCCGACGTGGTTGAGTATGCCAAAACACTTCCGAATGTCGTATATGCAAATAATAATTTGTATACCTGTTCCAATGACACGCAAGAGATCATAAAAGAGATTATTAAGGAACACGAGTTGAATCGTGTCATTGTCGCCTCGTGTACGCCAAGGACTCACGAACCCCTTTTCAGAAACACAATCCGTGAAGCCGGATTAAATCAGTACCTATTTGAGATGGCAAACATCAGAGATCAGTGCTCATGGGTGCATATGCTGGAACCGGAAAAGGCAACCTTGAAATCTAAAGACTTGGTAAGGATGGCGGTGGCCAAATCACGATTGTTGGAGCCTCTCCAGAAAAGACATGTCCCGATAATCAAGTCTGCATTGGTTATCGGAGGTGGGCTTTCCGGCATGTCATCTGCCATCGAACTGGCAGATCAAGGATATGATGTCTACTTAGTGGAAAAAGAAAAAGA
>DAOWCB010000066.1 GCA_030633795.1 Candidatus Aminicenantota bacterium
ATGATTTCGGCCTTGTGTTTTTGAATTTCCTGGTCGATCAAACGGGCTGTTTGGGAATCGACTCCCATTCCCAATAGAGGCGTTGTGAGAAGACTGATCAGAATAGCAAGGAGTCTGACCGCATAATTTTTATTCATGGGTTTATCTTAGGGTTGCCTTTTTGGAATGTCAACGATCCATATCAGATGTTGATGTTTTCTTGATAAGTTCCGTAGACTTCCCTGAGGGTAGAGGCCATTTCTTCCAATGTTGCCAATGATCTGACTGCTTCCAAGATCGGAGGAAAGACATTCCGCCCTTCCTGGGCAGCCAGCTTGAGAGAGTGGAGGTGCCGTTTGACTTGATTTTCCGACCTTTCTGCCTTCACGCATTTCAATCTTTCCACCTGGTTTTTTTCCACCTCTTCGGGAGGAGAATAGAGATTGAAATCAATCTTTTCCGTTGCGTCTGTGAACGCATTAAGCGAAACGATGATCTGTTTTTTTTCTTCCACCTGTTTTTGATAGCGATAGGCACTTTCCTGGATTTCTTTTTGCACAAAACCCGTTTCAATGGCTCGTCCCATCCCTCCTAAGTCTTCGATTTTCTGCAAGTATTCGAGGACTTTTTCTTCGATCTGGTTGGTCATAGTTTCCAGAAAATATGCCCCTCCAAGAGGATCCACACAATCGACCACACCGCTTTCAAAAGCGATGATCTGTTGCGTGCGCAAGGCAATCTGAGCAGATTTTTCGCTGGGCAGGGCCAGAGCTTCATCCCTGGAATTGGTATGGAGAGATTGTGTACCTCCGAGAACAGCGGCCAAGGCTTGAAGAGCTACGCGGACAACGTTGTTTTCGGGTTCCTGGGCGACTAATGTCACCCCACTTGTCTGTGTATGGAATCGGAATCGCCAAGAAACAGGATCCTTAGCCTTAAAAGAGGTTTTCACGATTCTGGCCCATATTCTCCGGGCCGCCCGGAACTTGGCGATTTCTTCCAAAAAGTTGTTGTGGGCGGCGAGAAAAAAGGAAAGGCGTGGAGCGATATCATCGATGTCCAGCCCGGACTGTGTGGCAACCTTGATGTATTCAATGGCATCGGCAAACGTGAATGCCAGCTCCTGGACGGCCGTAGCTCCTGCCTCACGAATGTGATAACCGCTGATGCTTATCGTGTTCCATTGAGGAACATTTGTGCGACAAAAACTCAGGGTGTCCGTGATGATCTTGAGCGATGGTTTCGGGGGATAAATGTACGTTCCCCGAGCGATGTATTCTTTGAGAATGTCGTTCTGAATGGTCCCCCTGAGCTTTTCCCAAGCTAGCCCTCTCGTTTCTGCCATAACCAAGTACATTGCAAGGATGATGGCAGCAGTTGCGTTTATCGTCATCGATACGCTGACTTTATCCAGAGGAATATCGGAAAATAGCGCTTCCATATCCCTCAACGAGTCGATGGCAACGCCGACCTTTCCGACCTCTCCATATGCTTGAGGGTGATCGGAATCGAACCCGATCTGGGTAGGCAGGTCGAAGGCCACACTCAGTCCTGTTTGCCCTTGGGAGAGGAGAAAACGGTATCTTTTATTGGATTCTTCAGCTGTTGCGAATCCGGCATACTGGCGCATGGTCCACAGCTTTCCTCGATACATGTTGTGATACGGTCCTCGCGTGAAGGGATATTCTCCAGGGTGACCAAGGGATTCCTCAGGATTAAAATCAGAGAGGTCTTTATCGGTGTAGACATCCCTGACCTCGATTTGAGAGGAGGTCAAGAACTTTTTTTTTCTCTCCTTATTCATTTCCTCAACTTGGAGAGGTCCGACTATGGTCCTGAGATATATTTTGCGAACGGCTGAGTTCCTGCATAACTTCCTTTACTTCCAAGTTCGTGCTCGATCTCGAGGAGCCGGTTGTATTTAGCCACTCTTTCGGAGCGGGAAAGGGAGCCTGTTTTTATCTGCCCCGCATTCAAACCGACACTCAAATCAGCGATGAACGTGTCTTCTGTCTCTCCTGAACGGTGGGATATGACTGCCGTGTAACCGTTCTCATGGGCATAAAAAATGGTGTCCATCGTTTCGGTCAAGGTTCCGATTTGATTCAACTTGATCAAAATCGAGTTTCCTATTCCGTTTGCGATCCCTTTTTTAAATCTATCCAAGTTTGTGACAAATATATCGTCTCCGACCAGCTGGATCTTTTTACCCAACTCATCTGTCATGATTTTCCACCCATCCCAGTCATCCTCGTCGAACCCATCCTCGATACTGATGATCGGATACTTATCCACCAAGGTTTTATAGAAATCGATCATTTGGTCGATCGTTTTTTCGGAACCATCTGATTTTTTAAAAACATACTTGCCGTCGATGTAAAACTCGGATGCCGCCACGTCCAGGGCAAGATACACTTCTTTTCCAGGTGCATATCCGGCGTTTTGAATGCTCTGCAAAATGAGTTCTAATGCCTCTTCATTAGATCCGAGATTGGGTGCGAATCCGCCCTCGTCCCCAACGGATGTGTTATATCCTTTTGTTTTAAGGGTTTTTTTCAAATGATGGAACACCTCTGCTCCAGCCCTTATGGCTTCTGAATAGCTGGGAAGTCCTGCCGGTGCGATCATGAATTCCTGAATATCCACGTTGTTGTCCGCATGAGAACCCCCGTTGAGGATGTTGATGAGCGGGACTGGGAGGATGTATTCTTCTCTTTTTCCTAAGTAGGCATACAGCGGAAAACCTGAGGCTAGAGCTGCAGCCTGGGCGGCGCTCATCGAGACGGATAGGATAGCATTGGCTCCCAACTTGCTCTTGTTGGGCGTTCCGTCCAGGAGGATGAGTTGCTTATCAAGAGTTTTCTGGTCGAGCACATCCATCCCGATGATTTCTGGAGCGATAACTTCCTGCACGTTGGATATCGCCTTTAATACTCCTCTTCCAAGATACCGGCTGGAATCTCCATCCCTCATTTCAAGGGCTTCGTGTTTTCCCGTGGATGCTCCGGAGGGAACCGAACTTATTCCTTTCACTTGAGAAGAAACAGAAACCCAAGTCCTTAGCGTCGGATTGCCGCGTGAGTCTAGGATTTCATTGGCTTTCACTTTTGTGATTGTGGTTTTCGACATTTTTTAGACCTAATCGATTATATATAGAATGTTATTCTAAGAACGGTCTGTTTCTTCGATGAAGAGGGGATTACTTCTCTACGGGAACTTCTTCCTTAGCAACATCTTCTGGCTTTTTTGAGAGTTCTTTCTTTTTTTTGTCGACGAATTCTTTTATGGCGTCGATCCCTTCGGTGGTCTTTTCCTTGACGACTTTAATCCCTTTTTCTGCTTCTTTGGCTATTCTGTCATAATTTTCCTTCGCTTTTTCCCCGGTTTTCACAGCAGAGTCCTGGACTTTTTTCCGAGTCTCGGTTCCACTTGCCGGTGCAAATAGAACTCCCAAGATAAAGCCAGTGGCTGTCCCGATGAGAAAGGAGAGGGTGACTTCAAGAGCACTCGAACCTTTATCTGACATTTTTTTCCTCCTTGAATTTTTTCGCTTGCCGCCAGCCTAAACGCATCAACGGAAATAAAAACGGCCAGTACTTTGAGCTCGGTCTCAAGATTTTTGTTGTCGCAAACCAGGCGATCTCTGAAACGCTCACGGCTGTCTTTTTTGAGGCTTGAACCAGCTCGCCCACATCCTCAATTCTTGACTGGAGAATCCTGCTCGTTTCCCTTGTCTCTCCGACCAGCATCTTGACCTCGATGAGAGTTTTTTCTGCTTCACGTGCTGTTTTACGGAGTTGTCTCAGCAAGTTGACCAGGAAGGTGACAGCGATGACCACAGCAATCGTGATGATGAGCAGTAAAAATTGGTTGAGAGTCAGCGGCATTGTAATACATAAATAAAATAAAAACCTGGTTTTGTCAAATCAACCTGGCTAATCCACTCCACTCCAAGCCAACCCGCCCTACCTCAACATTAAGGTATTTGAGGAAGTGGCTCTTGATATCTATCGTCGCAAGGAATGAAATGATGCGGCAATCCGCTTAGCCTTAATAATCCAGGTTGGATTATTTCCATAGGATTTTTTGCAAGTGTTCCAGATCGTATTCTTCTGCGATTTTCTCCAGGGTGTGGGCGAGTTCGTTTTCTCTCTTATTTTGGATGGCTTGTTCCCATTTTTCCAGATAGGACGTTGGGATGAACACATGGTCTTTTTTTACAAGACGGTTTATTCCCCGAAGTGCCTGCCAGTGTGTGATCATTAAGAGGGCCAAGACACCGAAAAAAACATTTGGCCCTGGAATCAAGACAGCAAGGCCACTGATCGGCAGAAGAATAGATTCTCCAATGAGGAGAAGGATATGTTTGGTTCTCTGCCTTTGCAGAAAAAAGAAAAACCGAACCTTTATGCGTTGCTCCGTGCAGCATCCTGAATACAAAATCTCGACCTGATTTCCTTTTGCCTGCAAAACCTGCTCAAAGGCCTGTTCTTGCACAAGGATTTTTCGGGGCAATAACATGAGTTTTTGTCTGGCTTTTTCCCAAATTTCTTTCCAGCGGGAAAATTTAACTTGGATTTGGTGAAAGGGTTTAGCCGAAAAATACCTGTATTTTTCGCGGTAATCCTTAACAAAAAAGAAACGCATTTTCCCTATTTTAACAGTTCGGTACAAAGAAACAAGCTATCGCATGCATCTTTTTTTTCACGGTAAAAAAAGGGTTTCAGGAATGGTTTTGCTCCCGTGAAGATTTTTGACGCCATTCCTGAAAGCCCTTTTGGGATCTTATGAAAATCGCGGAAAAAAGGATGCTTCCATGAATAGCTCACTGGCGGCGTTGGTTGAGGAGGTAGATGAAAAAAGGAGCGCCGACAGCAGCCGTTATGATGCCGATTGGAAGTTCTGACCCTGATAGGATGGTTCTTGCCAGCACGTCGCAGAACATCAGAAAAACCCCTCCCATGATGGAGGAGGAAAAAAAGAGATATTTATGATCGGGCCCGATAAGTAGACGGACCCAATGGGGAATGATCAAGCCGACAAATCCGACAATACCGCTTACCGAGACGGATGAAGATGCCAGCAATGTGGAAATGACCAAAAAGATTTTTCGCGTCCGGCTGACAGAACAACCAAGGGATTGGGCAATTTCGTCTCCCATGACAAGAAGGTTCATATCCTTGGCTAGCCACTGGGAGACAAAAAAACAGAAGATGAAGGTGGGAAAGATGACCCGGAAATGATTCCAGTCGGCCAAATGAAAACTTCCCAGGAGCCAAAACACGGCCTGTTCGAAGGATTCGGATTTAAAGAAGATCAAAAATGAGGTTAAAGACGAAGCCAGGGCTCCGGCTGCTATTCCTGTCAGGAGCAAAGTTTCCACCTTGAAAGCACCCTTTCTCTGGGAAAGGATATACACCAGGGAAACGATGACAAGTCCGGAACCAAAGGCAAAAACATTCTGCATGGAGAATCCCCAAAAACTCATGTTAACCCCGAGGATGAGGGCTAGGACAGCACCAAAAGAGGCTCCCGATGAGACGCCGACCACGAACGGGCCAGCCATAGGGTTTTGAAAGTATCCTTGCAGAATGGCCCCAGAGAGAGAGAGACATGCGCCTACCAAAAAAGCAAGGAGGGCACGGGAAAATCGCAGGTGGATGAAAATCTGGGCATGTGTCTGGTCGTTGTGAGCCAGAAAATTCCAAAGGTCGATGAAGCTCGTTTTGACAGAACCTTTCACCAAAGACACATAAAGCCCTGCGACCAGCAGAAATAGCAAAATCGAGAGGAGTCGAATCCTTTTTTTCTGCGGAGTCATTGGCCATCCTTGAAAAAAGAGGGATGCAGGATGCGGGCGAGCTGGTCGAAAGCCTGGAATAATCTGGGCCCCGGTCGGGTGATCAAATCTTCGTTTAAAAAATAGATGTTTCCCTTTTGTACTGCCTTGATGCCTTCTAGGTGGGCCTCCTTTGTGAACCATGTTTTAACTTCAAGAAAATCGGAATCTGACTTGCTTATGACAACGATGTATTCAGGATTTTGGTGGATGAGTTCCTCTCGATTGTAGCTGAACCATGCTCTAGGAATTTCACCTGCAGCATTGACTCCTTTTGCCTTCAGGACCAGATCATTCATAAAGCTTTTTTTTCCGCAAGTCCAAAGGCCTTTCCCATAAAGGTCGATGAAAACCTTTGGCCTCTTGTCCACGTTTTTCAAGGAAGTTTCTATCCTCTTGAGATTCTCACGCAAAGGGGCGACGACACTTTCTGCGGCTTTTTCTTTTCGTGTGATTTGGCCTATCCTATGGATGAGAACAAAAACGGATTCCAGGGTTGTCCCTTCTTCCAGGACAAAAACGGGCAATTCAAGGTCTTTGAGCCGCCGAACCAGCCTCAATGGATTGCCCCTGAAGGCAATGATAAGGTCCGGTCGAAGATCGATGATTTTTTCCAAGTCCGGGTCGACCATTCCCCCGATACGATTTTTTGTTTGTGCCTGTTCCGGGTAGTTGCAGTAACGTGTCACACCGATGATTTTTTTTTCTAGACCTAAGGCGAACAGGATCTCCGTAACATTCGGGGCCAAGGAAATGATTCTCTGGGGAGGATTTCCCAGGACATGTGTGTAGCCCAGATCATCCTTGATGGTCAGGTTTTGGTTGCCTGAAGTGATGAGATTAAGGATGAATAGAAAGCATAAAGCCGAAGTTGTGCGATTCAATAACATTCTCATTCTGGTTTTTGAAATGTCAAAGAAATCTCAGGGAGACCAGAGTGAAGATTTTTCCTCACGTCCACATCGGTATGGAAAACCTCTTGGATATTTTTTTTTGTGATGAGTTCGATGGGAGATCCTAAGGAATGGATTCTGCCGTTTTTAAGGAAAAGAAGCCTCTGGGAATACGGAACGGCAAGATTGATGTTGTGCTCGGCTGTAAGTATGGTTTTGTTTTTTTCTTCCTGTAATCGTTTCAGGATTTGATAGATTTCCACTTGATAGTTGATATCAAGATGGGCGCTGGGTTCATCCAGGAACAGGAGTGGTGTGTCCTGTGCCAACGCCCGGGCGATGAAAACGCGTTGCCTTTCTCCGCCGCTGAGATGGGCGATTATTTTGTCTTTAAGTCGGGTGATTTCTGTAAGATCCATGATTTCTTCGATAATGCCTTTATCTTCGGCCGTTATACCGGTGAATTTGCCTTGATGAACATATCTGCCCATCAAGATGATTTCCTCAACAGTGAACTCGAAAGATACCTCGAACAATTGGGGAACATAAGCCATTTTTTGGGCTAATTCTCTGGGTTTATATGACAACATCTCCTTTCCGTCTACTAAGATCTTCCCCGATATATCCTTCAGGAGGCCTTGGATGGCCTTTATCATTGTGCTTTTTCCCGATCCATTTCGGCCCA
>DAOWCB010000312.1 GCA_030633795.1 Candidatus Aminicenantota bacterium
GAATGCGGAGATTTATACCTCTAGCCAGTACTTCTATTAGACGGGAAGCAAACCCTTTTTCTTCCACATTATTCTATTTATTTTAAATTTCTATATATTCTATGTAAATTATATAAAATATTATACACCATCTGGCTTCCATAAAGAAGCCCTCCGGATGCTTCCTTGGGGGGGCAGAGGGGATCAGCGTCCTAAGTAGCCGGGATTATCCTTTTCGATAACAAGCCTGGTCGTGAGAACCTTATCGCCCGCAGTGAGCCGCACCAAATATTCCCCAGGTCCGACCATCGGAGCACGACGTCTGAATCTCCGCTGCATGCTCTGGCCGGATTGTCCCGACTGTTCTTGTGGGGGATTTTTCCGGAAATCCCAGAACAACTTGTGAAGACCTGCTTCCTTAGGGCCTTCAAGGTCTCTGACGACCGTGCCCGTGATATCCAGTATGGCTATTTTCACCGGCTCGGACAGCTCATTTTTCAGGAAGTAGGATATCATCGAGCCGGTCGGCGGATTAGGCTTTTTGAATCGCTTATCTGCTACCCAGGTCCACTCATAAGATCTTGCCCACCGCACTTCTGGCCTTATCTCGAATAGGTGGATATCCTTTTTTTTCATTTCGAGGGGCAGCTGCTGCAAAGGTGTGATGTTGTCCACGATCCAAGCCCCGCGTCCGTGTGTTCCTGCGATCAGGTCGAATTCTCGAGGATGGATAAACAGGTCGTGGATAGGGACGGTAGGCAGGCCGTTCATAAAACGTTTCCATGTTTCTCCACGGTCAAGCGAGATGTAGACGGCAAACTCAGTGCCGGCGAACAACAGATCTGGATTTTTGTAATCTTCCCGCACGACATACACCGATCCTTCGGGCAGGCCGGCCGTGATTTTTTTCCAGTTTTCGCCGAAATTTTCGGTCACATAGATGTAGGGATCCATGTCGTCATGTCGGTGACCGTCAAAAACGACATAGGCCCTGCCTAGAACATGATTGGATGCCTCGACCCGCTTGATCCAATAGCTTTTGGGCGCTCCGGTAATTTTATCGTTAAGGAGTGTCCAGTTGGCTCCGTCATCTTGGGTGAGTTGGATGTTGCCATCGCTTGTTCCTGCCCAGATGAGGCCGGGTTTTATGGGCGACTCATCGACAGATACGATCGCGCTGTACTTGGATTCTGGATCGGCAGTGAGGTCCGGACTGATCACTTGCCAGCTATTCCCACGGTTGACGGTTTTAAACAGTTTATTTCCACCGAAATAAAGCGTGTGTGGGTTGTGGGGAGAGATTATCACAGGGGAGTTCCAGTCGAAGCGGTATCGTTCCCTCTCTTCTCCTTCTTTGACCTGAGGAGGTTGAGGTCGGATCATGCTGGTTTCCCAATTGCGGAGATCCAAACGCATCAAGTATCCGGTTTGGGTCTCGTAATAAACCGTGTTGAAGTCTGTGGGATCGATCTGGCAGACAAAGCCATCGGCATTGCTGAGGGGAAACCAATCGTTGTTAACGATGCCGGAACCTCGACGAGAGCGGCTTGGACCTCCCCAATTGCCGTTATCCTGCAGACCGCCGTACACATAATAAGGCTTTTGCATGTCTGCCGTGATGGCATAAAACTGGGCTAATCCGATCTGGGTGATGATGTCCCAGTTTTTTCCGCGGTCATAAGTGATGTTGATCCCGCCATCACCCCCGACAAGGACATGATCGGAATTGTTTGGATCGATCCAAAGGGCATGGTAGTCGATGTGAGTAGCGCCCTGAACCTCTTGGCCTATCTTCAAGGTTTTTCCCCCATCTTCGGAATAAGCCAATGGGGAACCGCATGTCCAGATCACATTTTCGTCATTGGGATCCACGCGGATCTGGCTGTAATATGAGGGCCGGTTGTTGTGCATGTTCATGTGTGTCCAGGTTTTTCCGTAGTCCTTTGATTTGAAAATACCTCCCCGGTTGACGTCGAGTTTTTCCTCTTTTGGCTCCTGCCCACGCCGGAAACTGCGCGTTTTTTGTGTGCTGACTAGGGCATAGACGGTGCCCGGTTTACCAGGAGCTGCGCTCAAGCCGATACGTCCCATCTCATCGCCAGGCAGGCCCTTAGTGGCTTTTATCCAATTTTGCCCCCCATCCTGGGTGATGTAGATACCTGCTTTGGGACCCCATTGGTCTACAGGGTCTCCTGCGTCGAAGCGATCTCTCAATCTTTCGTGGGCAGCGGCATAAAGAATTTCATTGTCCTGAGCATCCATGGTCACGTCAGTGATTCCTGTTCTCTCATCGAGATACAGGATTTTCTGCCAGTTTTTGCCGCCATCGGTCGTTTTAAAAACGCCCCGTTCTTCGTTGGTGCCCCAAAGGTGTCCCAGGGCTGCCACATACACGATGTCGGGATTTTTGGGGTCGATGAGCACCCGGCCGATGTGATGCGTTTCTTTTAGTCCGACAAACTCCCATGTTTTGCCAGCATCTGAAGATTTGAACACGCCGCTTCCCCAGGGTGAGCTATTGCGGTTGTTCGGTTCTCCTGTTCCGACATACAGGATGTCAGGATTGGATAAGGAAACAGCGAGGTCGCCGATCGATGCATTAGGCTGGTCGTCGAATATCGGTTCCCAGGTCGTGCCAGCATTGGTCGTTTTCCAGAGGCCTCCGGTGGCTGCTCCAGCATAGATGATGGAGGGATTGCTTTCCACGCCTTCGATATCGGTTATCCGGCCTCCAGGATTGGCCGGTCCTATCTCGCGCCAGGTGAAGTTTTTAAAAAAATCATTTGATTCGGTCTGGACCGCCTGCCCATCAGCAGGCAAAAACAATCCCAGAATCAAAATCAAACTCACGACAAAACATTTTTTCGAATACGAATAACGCAAACGATCCTCCTTTGGATGAAAATACCTGCAAGTTTTAAGTCAAAGGGAAAAAGATAAAATTTTCCCGCAAATTTTACAACTTA
>DAOWCB010000092.1 GCA_030633795.1 Candidatus Aminicenantota bacterium
ATCAGATTGGTGGCTGCCGCCCCTACGACGATGGCAGCGAACATCTTGGATTTTGTGGCAATCAACGCTCCTCCTTGTCCGGAGAAGCTGTGCCCGTGCAATCCGATACGCTCAGGATCAGCATATCCTAGCTCGATGACTTTTTTCACCGCAGCTTCCACGCAGTCAAGCATATCGGAGTGGGTGGTGCGTGTGTTGAAGTGTACATCCGGAAGCAACACCAGATAGCCGTTGCTCACGTATTTGTAGAACATCGGTGTGTCGCGGTAGACTAGGCGGGAAAAGCGGTAGAGGTTTTGTGAATTTTTCTCGTAGAAATCGACAAGCATCGGAAATTTATCCCCCTCTTTGTAATCCTCGGGGATCATTAGCACGCCCTGCAGGCGTTTGCCGTTTTTGTTTGTGTATTCGATCAGGATGTTGTATCCCCATTTGAATTCCTTCTGATGCGGATTGGCATCAGTGATTCGTCTGGGATTTTGGTGTGATTGGTCAGCAACATAATAGTTGGGAAAGTCCTTGTAGTTTTCGATGGTGTAAAAGAACCGATCGGCCTTTTTCGCCTTGGTGAGACGGCCGTAAGATTTTTTTTCATAGATCAACTGCTGGAGCTTGCCTTTGTTCAAGCGATAATATCCGGCTTCCTTGGTCCATTGGCCAAAAGCAGAAAGCATGAGGGATTTTTCCAGATCGATGAATTTCGCCTCAGGATCTGTCTGAATGTACCGGAAACGAATTTTCTCCTCGGTACCTTTGCTTCCAGTCAGGTTTTTGGCTGGGCTGCCGTCCAGAGGCTGGAGGTACAGATCGTACTTATGATTGAGGATCACAGCATTCCCGTTCTTTGTCCAACCGCTGACCCCGTAGGGAGGTTTCGTGCCTGGATGGTCGAATTCCTGATCGACAAAATTGACGGGTGCTTGGGAAGTCAGGTTGATACTCTCTCCAGTCGCGATCACATAGTCCCAAACATGGCTGTCCTTCCAGTAGAGAAAATGCTTAGAGTCAGGGGAAAGTCCCAGAGTCCGTTTCTGCCCTATGAACATCAGAGTCCGCTTACCCGTCTCCGTATTCAATCGATAGTAATCTGCCTGGGATTCTTTCCAATCGGAGATGTAATCCTTTTCATCCCTCCCGATCGCCCATTTTCCATTTTGAGTGATGGTGGCTGTTCGCATGCGCTCATCACAAAGACGGATAAATTTTTTGGTCTTGAGATTGTACACCGACCTATAGGTGAAGTTCCGGTCGCGATCGGCCCGGATTTTCTGGACGGACTGAATCTGTTCGTCCTGCCAGTGCCAGATATCCACGTCAGCCGGTGGCTCTTCCTCTTTTTCATCCTCAGTTTTTTTCTTCTCAGGCGTTTTATCCTCTGCGGATTTTTCTCCATTCACAGGTTTTTCTTTCTTTTTTGGTTTTTCCGGCTCTTTTTCCTGTTCCTTGATGCCGCAAAAAACCTGTGTGTTGTCTTCACTCCAGAACAGATTCCCCCGCGCTGATGTCGTTGAGCGTCGGAAACGGGAGCGTCGGGTGGAAGTGGCCCGCTCGGATATCACCATATCCTTCGGGAAGTTCGGATCTTTGGCGGGATCATACAGTTGTGCAACCTGATTTTTGGTTCCTACTCCGGTGAAGGCCAGCAGGATGTTATGCTTTTCTTTGAATTCTTTTTGTTTTTCCCCCTTGAGTGCGGCCAGGGCTGTCCCTTTTTCGTCCCAGGTCAGTTGGCTGTATTCGGCTTTGCCGACGTCGAGCAAGGTGAGAATTCCTTGAGAGAGGCTAAAAAGATAAACTCCATTTCCCAATTTATCAGCCGCGTTCACGATATAAGCAAGATGTGTCCCGGGTTTGTTAAACTTGAACTCAGCCACATTTCCCAGATTGTGAAAGTTTTTTGCCTTGAGGTTGTACAGAATGAGGTCAGTGCCTTTGTGCTTGGCTTTGGGATCGGCCTTGGTCTTTTTTACGGCTAGATAGCCTGATTCCTTAGAAAATGAAAAAGAAGAGACGTTTTCAAAGGTCGTCTTCTCTCCGGTCGAAAGATTTATAAGTTCGGCCTTGCGGGGAACCGGTTTTTTTTGTTTCCGGAGTTTTTCTGCTTCTTTCCTTGGCAGGTTCAATGTGTAAGCGACCCATCGGGAGTCGATGGAGAATTTTGGATCAGAGGCTCCGATTACCTTGTATTCTTTATCAGAAACGAGATTTTTAATGAATAATTCATCATCGGACTTGGTCTTACGGTAAGCATAGGATACCCAATTCCCATCATCCGATATGGATGTGGATGTGATGCTTCGCCAGTTGGCATAATCATCGATTGTGAACGGCCGTTTTTCCTCAGCCCCAAGCCATACTGAAGTGGACATGAAGAAAAGGATAAAAACTGCCGCAAAAAGCGTTCGTGAAAATTTCATTAAACCCTCCTGCAAATGGTGGTTCTTTAATCATAAAAGAATTAATGAGAGATGGATTGTATTACATGTAAAATAAGGTTGCAATTAAGATTTTCTTTTGGACAGTCCATGTTGATATTTTGCTTGACCTAATGTTTTAAATTTTATACGTTGCTTCCATCCGACAACCTTTTTTATTGAGAAGCGCAGGATGCCCCATTGATTTATATGGTCTATTGTATTTCCATTTTTATATTTAAAAAGGAGGGATAAGTATGTTTTCATCTAACAAGCAAAAATTAAAGGAGTTCTCTTTCCAGTCAAAGCCAATTTATGTTTTGTTGGCCATCTGCATGATTCTGCATCTTGGTTTGACACCAGTTGCAGCTCAGCAGAAGATAGATGAGGAATACACGGCAAAGATCAGGGAATTTTCGACAGATGAGCATTTTCTCCCCAAGTGGATGGATAATCTGCCGTACTCAGAAGATGTCCCCACACCTTTGGATATTCTAGGATACATCGCAGGTGCGCGCGATATCCTGACATACACAAAGGATGTCAACAAATACATGCAGGCTTTGGCAGAGGCATCACCTCGTGTTAAGCTTTTTCCTGCCGGCACTTCCGAGGAGGGGCGCGAGAGGATTTTTGTAGTGATTGCGGATGAAAGCACAATAGAAAATCTCGACCGATACAAAGAAATAAATGCCAAATTGGCCGATCCAAGAACGATAAGCGAAGCCGAAGCTCAGAAACTCATCAAAGAAGCCAAGCCCATGTACTGGGCGACCGGAGCCATGCATTCGGGAGAGACCGGCTCAACTGAGATGTTGATGGAGTTGGCTTACCGCCTGGCTGTGGATGAATCTCCGTTTATCAAAACGATCCGCGATAATGCAATCGTTTTGATCACTCCTGTTCTTGAGGTGGACGGGCGCGAGAAGATGGTGGACATATCCATGGCCAAGCGAAAAGATACTGAGGCCAGCTTCCCATCTCGGCTGCTTTACTGGGGGAAATATGTGGCTCATGACAACAACCGCGATAATCTGGCATTGAGTCTGGATTTGAGTAAACACATCATGAAAACTTTTCTGGAGTTTCATCCTCAGGTCCTGCATGATTTGCACGAATCGGCCTCTCATCTTTATGTGTCCACCGGGACCGGGCCGTACAATGCTTGGGTAGATCCGATTCTTATCGATGAATGGCACATGATTGCCTACCAGGAAGTCAATGAGATGACCAGAGAAGGAGTGCCTGGGGTATGGACGCATGGTTTTTATGACGGCTGGGCTCCCAACTATGCCTTTTATGCAGCCAACGGGCACAATGCCATCGGCCGTTTCTACGAAACCCAGGGGGCCGGTGATGGAAGCACCCGGATCATCACCTCGCGCGGAGACCGAGCCTGGTACCGGCCAAATCCACCGCTTAGACGCACCTTGTGGTCCATACGCAATAACGTCAACATGCAGGGCAGCGGCATACAGATCGCCATGAACTATGTGGCGAAAAGCCGGGAAAAATTCATGGAAAACTTTTATCTCAAGAGCAAACGTTCTATAGCTAAAGCCCATACCGAGGGTCCGGCTGCATATGTTTTTCCAGGTGATGATCCGAGGCCAGGACAGGTGGCTCGTCTACTAACGCTGCTCGACCGCCAGGGGGTCGAAATCCACTTGGCGGATAAGGAAATCAAAATAGGCAAAGACACCTACCCAAAAGGAAGTTACATCGTGAGGATGGACCAGCCCTATTCCCGTATGGCAGACATGATGCTGGACCGCCAGTATTTCAACATCAATGATCCCAGGCCTTATGACGATGTCGGATGGACTATGGGACCGCTTTACAACGTAAAGACCGTCAGGGTAGAAGATGCCAAGATCCTTTCTGCACCGATGAATCTTGTGAAAGACCTCGCAGTTCCTGGTGGAGTTGAAAAACTCAAAGGGAGAAAGATAAAAGCCTTTCTCATCAATCAAAATGCCGATAATCTCCTTGCCACATTTCGGTTTAAGAATGCAGATCTCAAGATGCATGCGGCCGAGAAAGGATTCGAGGTAGAGAAGAAAAAATTCAATGCCGGGACATTCATCATCAAAACCGAAGAAAACGCCGAAAACCTTGAAGCTCTTCTTGACGAAGCGGGAAAAACCTGCGGCTTTACAGCATGGAGTTCAAGTGAACTTCCGGAGGTTCCGATGCATGAGGTCACGGTTCCTCGTGTAGCCCTGATGCACACCTGGCAATCCACTCAGACAGAAGGCTGGGTGCGCATTGCCTTGGATGAGCTGAAAATCCCGTATGAATACATTTCCGTACATGATGTGCGTGACAACGGGCAGCTCCGGGACAAATATGATGTGATTTTATTTGGTCCCTCATCCAGCAGTGCACTGAGCATCGTGCAGGGAGTCACTGGCGACAAGCCTATGCCCTGGAAAAAAACAGAGCTTACTCCCAACCTCGGTCGTCAGGATTCCACCGACGACATGCGCGGAGGAATAGAGCTGGAAGGAGTATTGCATCTGCGTGATTTCGTGAATGATGGAGGTCTTCTCATTACCTTGACGAGCAGTTCGTCGCTTCCGATACACTTTGGTCTCGCACAAGGTATCACGATCAAGCAGACCAACGAGCTTTGGGCTCGGGGAGGCGTATTTCAGGCTGAGGTGGCGGACACGTCCAGTCCGATCGCCTACGGCTATGACAAAGATGTGGGGGTGTATTTCAATTCTTCTCCTGTTTTTGCTTTGGGAAGTGCTGGTGGCCGCAGATTCCGCTACATACAGGCTGGTTCTCGCGATCGTATCACTGGTCGTGGCAGCAAGAATGATCCGGATGTTCCCCAAGGGAGAGCGAAAGACCTAGGCAAGGAGACCATCGAGGCGTTCCAAAAAATGCAGAAGGAAAAACGGAAAAAGGAGGGTGAGCAACGACCGAGTGCCCGTGCCGGAACAACGCGTGTGCGGCCCCGAATTGTGCTCCGTTTTACCAGGGATGAGAAAAAACTCCTGATCAGCGGCGGCTTGTCCGGTGGCAGTGAATTAGCCGGTGCTCCAGCCGTCGTGGATTGCAGGCTTGGTGAAGGCCACGTGGTCCTTTTCAGCATCAACCCGATGTGGCGCCACCAAACCCATGGGTCCTATTCTCTGGTCTTGAATGCCATGCTGCATTATGACCACCTCGATGCCGGAAAGTAACCTGAATTATACATAAAAAATGCCGATATTTCCCATTTTTACAGCAATATCAGATAGATATTCTGATATTGCTGCAATTAACAACTGAAGCAATTCTAAAGAAGAATTTTTTTATCATAATTGGCATTTTTCACCCTACAGGCGAGCCGATCTCACTACATCAGCTTCGTTGTAGCCCATTCGCGGTATTCAAATACAGCTTCATGGGCCACTGCCTTACCGCTGCAGCAATCTCGACTCGTGAATAATCCAGGCTAATTATTAATTAAAATTAGCAATTTGTTGCTCACGGTACGATGGCAGTGATATAATTTTTGGGATTGAACCATGTATGCAATAGGAATTGATTCGGGAACCCAGGGAACAAAAGTATTAATCGTTGATTTTGATGGAAAAATCGTTTCCAGTGGGCGGGCTCCCCATCGCTTTGTCGACGATCTAAGGCAAGGCGAAAGCGAACAGGACCCTCGCGTTTGGATTCAAGCTCTG
>DAOWCB010000325.1 GCA_030633795.1 Candidatus Aminicenantota bacterium
CAGCTTGCAGATCTCGCCTTCCAATCCGAGTTCTCTTCTGAGAAGTTCGATCGGTTTTCCTGGCTCATACTGTTCGACCTTTAATATGCAATCTTTGATTAGTTTTTTCATGGTTCCTGTTGAAAAACAGAGATTTCCTTATAAAAGTTGTGAATAAACATTTTGGATGGAAAACGCTCTGAAAAGTCCATATGCAAAAGGGCAAAGGGAATTATGCCAGATTTATAAACAAAATTCGAGCACAATTTGCAATTTTTAACAAACTCATTCCTTAAGGAATTCTTCGCGCCCTAATCCCGTTTTTATGTTTGACTTTTTTTTCCCCGTGATATAAAATTATTTTTACGTCGGCGAAAAAGCGTTTCCGAATCCTTCAATGTCTATGCTGGCCAAATGGGTACAGAGGCTCCTGTTTTTTTTCTCTCTATGACAGGCAAAGATCCTGCTGACTTTTGGAGTCATGCGGGGAGAATGTAGGTCCATAATGGGAGTGAATCCCAAAAGCTGTGGAAGAAGATATTGCCTCTTGTTAGAAAATGGAAATTCAACATGGACTGGCTCCGCTTCAATCTCACTTATAGGCCGAAAAAGAAGGTCGATTAGAGTACTTAGGATATTCAAGATTCAGTCAGCGGGATTTATTGGACGATTGATTTAAGAGGTGGGAATTCCGGACATTATTAAGATGAAGAGTACAGAAACTTAACAAATAATTGACAAATTCTTGACATATTTATGACAACTTTTTTCTTGATGGGCTATAAATTCTTGTATGTGGGATCAGATAACATGTTTGGATTAAATCCATCTCTGGGAATATATATTCAAATCCTATCAAGGAGCTAAAACACATGGAAAAGATCAGTGAGGCAGCCGTTCTTTCGGATCATAAGGCTTTACACGAGGAGATAAACACAGAGAAACTATTCCGCCTTCCCTGGACTATGGCGGATAATGCCATGACCTGGCTCGAGCCCACTCGGCAGTGCAATATCACATGTGATGCTTGTTTTGCGACCAATGACCCAACAAGCCAAAAATCTCTTTCCCAGATCGAGGCGGAGCTTAGTATAATGCTCCAACTCCGGCGTTGTGATGCTATGCTCATCGCAGGCGGAGAACCTCTGACTCACCCCAAAATTGTCGAAATCACCCAGATAGTCAATAATCACAATGTCAAACCTGTGATTGTCACAAACGGAATAGGTCTGAATAGGCATTTGTTGAAAGACCTGAAAAAAGCGGGCGCACAAGGATTCACCTTCCATGTGGACAGCCACCAAACACGTCCGGATTGGGAGGGGTGCAGCGAAAAACAACTCAATGAACTTCGGCAGCATTTTGCTGATATGTTGTACGATGAGGGGAATCTAACATGTGCGTTCAACACGACCATTTTTCCGGACGCCCTGGAATATGTACCAGATATCGTGGAATGGGCCATCCAAAACATCAATAGAGTTAATATTCTTACATTGATCGCTGTGAGAGTGATCGGGCCCCAATGGCCTTTTGATTTTTATAGGGGGGGCACTAAAGTCAATGTATCAGCTCTCGCTTATCACTCCGAAACCGATTACAGAAGCATTCGTACCTGGGAGATCTTCCAACAGGTAAAAAAAGTCATTCCAGATTTTGAATTGTGCGCCTTCATAGGAGGCACTGCTCTGCCTCACTCTCCCAAGTGGACTCTTGGGTGTCATTTCGGGATTTCCGGAAAAATTTTCGGCAGCCTCGGGGCTAAATCCACGGAACTGCTCCAGAATTTTCATCATTTTTTCAAAGGATCCTATCTTGCCTACACTAAACCCTCCATGAATCGCAGAGGCAAGCTTCTCGTGCTGTTCGGCCTTTTTGACGCCGAATTACGCAAGGCCTTTAAAAGATATTTCCGGGCCGGTTTGAAGAATCCATCTTTGTTCTTTAAAAAACTCTATACTCAGTCGATCAATATTTTGCAGCCCATCGATATCCTTCCGAACGGAGAGGAAGACACATGTGATGGCTGTCCGAATAAGACCATCTGGAAGGATAGGTTGGTATCTGCCTGTCGACTCGATGATTACAAAGAGTTTGGAGGTCCATTGAGGCCTGTGCCTAGAGTCAAAGGAGCAGCCGACGTCTCTTGAGAACCAGATAATATGAACGAAAAAGCCACTCCACAGAAGCAAAAATCGATTGGAAAAGCCGGCTGATTTTACTCAGTGACGTTTTACTTGATCTGGAAATAAATTTTCAGAACTTCCGATAGAATGGCTTCTAAGGGGATAAGCAATGGGTATTGAAAAGGACAAGCTTTACAGGCTGCCCTGGTCAAAACATGACAATGCCGGCGGTTGGGTGGAAGTCACGGATGAATGCAATCTGCATTGTCCAGGATGCTACCGTCACAGAATAGAAGGTCATCGTCCCCTGGAAGAAGTGAAGGAAGACATTTTACTCTGTCAGAAATCGACCAATTGTGACCGGATGGCGGTGGCCGGAGGAGAACCTTTGCTCTATCCTGAAATTCTTGAAGTCATCGATTTTATCCGCTCTCACGGTATGAAGCCCGTATTGCTGACAAATGGCGAGAATCTGACGAGGAGCCTGGCGATCGAATTGAAAAAAGTCGGTCTGGCAAAATACCACTTCCATGTTGATAGCGGTCAGAAGAGGCCGGGACACACAGGGAAAAACGAGGCCGAGATGAATGAGCTTAGACAGTACTTCGCTGACCTCTGCTGGGATATCGGGAGTGTTCAATGCGGATATAACATAACAATTTTCAGGGCTAGCTTGCCGCATCTTCCTGCTGTTGTGGACTGGACGAGGAAAAACGTCCACAAAGTGCAG
>DAOWCB010000170.1 GCA_030633795.1 Candidatus Aminicenantota bacterium
TCCTTTACCCTGAATTATTTATAAATAATGCCGATGCCATCATTCACTTCCTGAAGAAAATTTCATATTCCTCTAAAGTCACCATCGGCATCATTTACCCTACGGGCGAGCCAATCTCACTACATCGACATCGTTGCAGCCCAATCGTAGTATACAAATACAACTCATGGGCTGCTGCCTTGACGTTACAGCAATCTCAACGCGTAAATAATTCAGGGTACTTGATCTATATACATCAAATGTCAAGGTTTTGAGCTTCGAGAGCATTGCTCTCGATAAAATTGCGCCGTGGCTCGACTTCTCCTCCCATCAAAATGGTGAATATTTTATCGGCTTCGACAGCATCCAGGATCGACACCTTAAGGAGATACCGGACTTCCGGATCCATCGTTGTCTCCCATAGCTGCTTAGGCGCCATCTCTCCCAGTCCTTTGTATCTCTGGATGACGATTCCTTTCTTCCCATGCTTAAACAGGTATTCGAGGAGTTTGGACTCATTATCGATCTTCACCTTGTCGCTGTTGCCCAAAACGTGGAAGGGAGCCTTGATCCCCTCCAAATCATCGTGGATCTTGTGAAGATTCTGGTATTCGGCAGAGGTGAGGAGAGTCTTGTTCACCTTGCACGATACACTCATCCCGTTAATTTGGAAATTGACAGAAAGCTCGTACAATCCATGCTCTTCATCTTTGTTCATCACAGAGATGATTCCTTTTTCGTTTAGAAGATTCTGGATGTTTTCCACATTTTTCTGCTTTCGCAAAAAATCCGTGCTCCCGGCACCATTTTCAAGAAGTAATTGGATCAGGAAAAACGGAAAATTTTTTCTTTCGAGAATCTGGATGAAGTTCTTTTTGGCAATAATCTTCTGGAAAAATTTGCGGAATTTATCCCCTTTTATCGGATCCTTTCGTCGACTGACCTTGATCTGGAATTCTTCGGATATCTTCCGGATTATATACTTCTCGAACTCCCTTTCGTCTCTAAGATACTGGAAGGATCTTCCTTTAGAAATCTTGTAAAGAGGGGGTTGGGCGATGTAGAGATGCCCTTTTTCGATCAATTGGGGCATCTGTCGGTAGAAAAACGTCATCAAAAGGGTACGTATGTGAGAGCCGTCCACATCGGCATCGGTCATGATGATGACCTTATGATAGCGGAGCTTGTCCAGATTGAAATCCGCCTGTTCAACTCCTGTCCCCAGTGCCGAAATGATGACGCCAATCTCTTCGCTCTGAAGAATTTTATCAAATCTAGCTTTTTCCACATTGAGAATTTTGCCTTTTAAGGGCAGGATGGCCTGGTTGCGGCGATCGCGAGCTTGTTTGGCGGAGCCGCCGGCAGAATCTCCCTCCACGATGAATATTTCACTTTCAGCAGGATCTCTCTCTTGACAATCGGCGAGTTTTCCTGGAAGGGAGGTCGATTCAAGTACGCCTTTGCGTCGGGCTAACTCTCGAGCTTTGCGAGCGGCTTCACGAGCTATTGCTGCGTCAAGAATTTTTGTGATGATTTTCTTCGATATGGCGGGATTTTCCTCAAAATATATGGAAAGCTGTTCGTTCAGCATGGATTCGACGAGGCCTTTGATCTCGCTGTTTCCAAGTTTTGTTTTTGTTTGCCCTTCGAACTGAGGATTTTTCATCTTCAAGCTTAAAACCGCGCAAAGACCCTCTCTTGTGTCATCACCCGACACATTTTGTTTCAAATCCTTTATCAAGTTGTAAGTGTTGGCATAATTGTTGATGGACCTTGTCAAGGCCGCCTTAAAGCCGATCAGATGCGTTCCTCCCTCAGTCGTATTGATGTTGTTCACAAAGGTGAAGATGTTCTCTGAGTAGCTCGTATTGTACTGGAGGGCCATCTCTACGATCACATCTTCCTTCTGGCTTTCGAAGGTGATAGGTTTTGGATTCAAAACGGATTTGTTCTGGTTGAGGTATTGAACAAATTCCTTTATTCCCCCTTTGTATTGAAAATCATGGCGCTTGTCGGATCGTTCGTCGATGATGCTGATCGTCAGGCCTTTATTCAGGTAGGAAAGCTCCCTCAACCGCTGGCTCAGAATATCGAAATTGAAATCTAATGAATCAAAAACATCGGAATCGGGTCTGAATGTGACTTTTGTTCCTGTGTTTTTAGTTTTCCCGATCTTTTTAAGCTTGCTGCTGGGTTTTCCTCTCTGATAACTTTGTGTGTATACCCCACCTTCCCTCTTGATTTCCAAATCGAGCTTTTCAGCCAGCGCATTGACGACAGAGACTCCCACCCCATGAAGACCTCCGGAAACTTGGTAGGACTTTGCGTCGAACTTGCCACCGGCATGGAGGGTCGTCATAACGACTTCCGCAGCAGGTTTTTTCTCTTTCTTGTGCATCCCGACCGGAATGCCTCGTCCGTCGTCGACGACAGTGACGCTGCAATCCACATGGATGGTTACCTCGATCTTGCTGCAATGTCCTGCCAACGCTTCATCTATGCTGTTGTCCACAACTTCGTAGACCAAATGATGAAGCCCCTCAGGACCTGTGCTGCCGATATACATGGCTGGACGCTTGCGAACAGCCTCCAACCCCTTCAGAACTTTGATGCTTTCTGCAGTATAAGTTTTTTGTTTCATGTTCTCTCATTTTTGGAAAAAAGAAGGGCTATACAGGGAGGAATTTTATATAACCAGATGGGCATTTTTAGCACAGTTAATTGTACCTCAAAATCGTGATTTAGTAAAGGAAATATTCCCTTAATAACAGGGAAAATCGACCTTTTTTTATCCTTTTTTTTGCTCTTCAAGTAAAAGCTCGAAAAAGCATGCATAAGTATGACGAAAGAACCTCCAAATTTCTCTCATTCTTTTGACCTGAATTATTTATAAAAACTGCGGATACTTTCAGCCATTTTCAATAAAACGAAATTTTCAAACCCCTTATAATTTAATCAGCAGTTTTTACCCTGCAGGCGAACCGATCTCACTGCATCGGCTGCGTTGTAACCCACTTGTATAAAAAGGGGACGGTTCTATTTTTTATAAAAAAAATAGAACCGTCCCCTTTTTTCAGTTCCCTTTTTTCATTTATACTAAAGGAGAGGTTAAAATGCCGACGAATCTACCTCCTCAGTATTTCGAAAAAGAGAAGGAATTAAAAAAAGCAAACACTCCCCAGGAGAGAATCGCTATTCTCGAGGAATTGTTAGCCATTGTTCCCAAACACAAAGGAACGGAAAAACTCCAAGCTCTTTTAAAGACAAAGATTGCCAAGCTCAAAATCCAAGGCCAGAAGAGCCCGGCAGGAGCCAGGCACACAGCAACGTTTCAGGTCGAAAAAACAGGCGCAGGACAGGTGATCGTTATCGGAAGCCCGAACACAGGAAAGTCCTCTATTATCAAGGCCTTAACCAATGCCAATCCCGATATCGGGGACTATCCTTTTACAACACGTCTCCCTTCTCCAGCTATGATGCCGTACGAGAACATCCAGATCCAGATTGTGGACATGCCTCCGATTACCCAGGATTATTTCGAATTCTGGCAGGCTGAATTGATCAAAGGAGCCGATGCGGTTTTGCTCGTTCTTGACTTATCCCTTCCTGATCCTGCTGAAGATTTCCTGACACTGTTGGCCAAACTCGAGGAAAAAAGGATCGGACTTTTTCCCCAGGAATACCCTATCCCCCCGGAAAAACAACAATTCATGAAAAAAACTATGATCATCGCCAATAAATGCGACCATCCTCGGGCCGCAGAAAATATCGAAGAGATAAAAAGTTTCATCGATCCGGGATTCACGCCCATTCCCATCTCTATCTTTAAGGAAAATACTCTGGAGGATCTTAAAGAACAGATTTACATCCTTCTCGATATCATACGTGTTTACAGCAAGATCCCAGGAAAAAAAGTGAATCACAACGATCCCTATGTTTTTAAAAAGGGAAGCTCACTGATGGATATGGCAAAGGCTGTCCACAAAGATTTTTCTCAGAAATTGAAGTATGCGAGGATTTGGGGAAAGAACAAATATCAAGGACAAAAAGTCAACCGGAGCTATATGCTCGAGGATGAAGACATCATCGAGCTCCACCTCTAACTTCAGGCTTTACTGATTTTGGTTAACTGATTATAATGAACCATTACATCGGGGCGTGGCGCAGTCTGGTCAGCGCACCGCGTTCGGGACGCTGGGGTCATGGGTTCGAATCCCATCGCCCCGACCACTTTTTCTAAGGTTTATCCCGTTAATATCTCAATAATAAACGGTTCTTTTCCTCATTGTAAGGGGCAAGTATGCAAAAAGCCATCAGGTATGTTCAACGCGACATTGAGGATCTAGCCTTCACGAATCGTTCTTCGAGGGTAACAATATGGGGATATCCCTATATTGTCGGCGATGTTGTATTGAGCACGACTTTACCAAAGGAGCAGGGATGCGGGCAAGCACGGGAACAGAGGCTAGAGTGGAAGAGATTGGGTGTTAACGCGCGCAGTTCAAAGCCGCCGA
>DAOWCB010000143.1 GCA_030633795.1 Candidatus Aminicenantota bacterium
CTCTATATTCCTGAATTATTCAGGTACGAGCTTTAAATCAAGGGACACGTTACCGATTTCGGAAAATCGGTACATGTCCCTGATTTCAATGCATATAGCATTAAATCCTGTTAAAAATAATCATACTTATGAATAATTCAGGTTAATAGCTAAAAATTAGCAGGATTGCTAGAAGGGAAGCAATCGCCTTTTGGGATGAATCTGGGGGTTATTTTTCCTAAAAAAAAGGGACAGCCCTAAGGAAAGGGCTGTCCCTGAATAGAAGAAAGGAGGGTTAGTTGCCTTTGGAGCGGATGCTGTCCAAGAGGCTACATTTTTCGACCAGCTGGATAAATTCCGCTCTGTAACCGAAAAAATCCTTGCCTTTTCCATCTCGAGCAAGTTCTAAAATGCTCTCGTAGCCGACATCTCCCTTGAATTCGGAATCCCTAAGCAGCATTCCGAAAGCTGCCACGGCTGCGGAAAACTTGAAGTTGTCGGATGTTTTGGCAAGGATAACATTTTTGTCCAACAAAGGATGCACGATCAGCTTGCTCTTCTTGCCGTCTGGTTTTTTGTACCGCAGTTTAAGGGTCAAGATTTCCTTGTTTTTAAAAGCTTTGGGGCTGATCTTGTTATCCTGGTATTTGAGTTCGTCAACACCAGGAATCTCTTCCGACGATCCGAAGGGAATGATCTCATAAAGAGCAGTCACGGTATGACCCGCGCCAAGTTCTCCTGCATCCTTTGTGTCGTCGGCAAAATCTTCTTTCCTGAGCATGCGGTTTTCATAACCGATCAGCCGGTAGGCTTTGACCTTGGCCGGGTTGAATTCCAACTGAAGCTTGACATCCTTGGCGATGGTAAACAGGGTCCCTCGCATATCGTTGACGAAAACCTTTTTGGCTTCCATCAGATTGTCGATGTAGAAATAGTTCCCGTTCCCTTTATCCGCCAATTGTTCCATGCGGCCATCCTTGTAGTTGCCCATGCCAAAACCCAGAATCGTGAGGAATATCCCCTTTTTGCGGTAGTCCTCGATCATGCGCACCAACTCGGATGTGCTGGAAACACCAACATTGAAGTCACCGTCTGTGGCTAGGATTATGCGGTTGTTCCCTTCTTGGATAAAATTCTCTTGGGCCACTTTGTAAGCCAGTTTGATTCCCGCTCCGCCTGCGGTCGATCCACCTGCATTCAGGCGCTCGATCGCTGAAACGATCGCCTCTTTTTGGGAGACTGCCGTCGATGGCAGGACAAGACCGGCTGCCCCCGCATACACTACGATCGAAACACGATCATTGGATCCCAGTTCATTGACCAAAAGCCTGAAAGCCTTTTGCAAGAGAGGGAGCTTATTGGGCGAGCCCATCGAGCCGGAGACATCCAGCAGTAACACCAGGTTACTCGGGGGAAGTTTTTTGGATTCGAGAGTTTTCCCCTGGAGCCCGATGTGAATCAGCCGGTGGGATGTGTTCCATGGGCATGCGGAAATTTCTGTGGTGATGGAAAAGGGATAATCTTTTTTGGGTTGAGGGTAATCGTAGGAAAAGTAATTGATCATCTCTTCGATCCGAACCGCATCCTTGTAAGGAAACTGGTTGCTGTTGATGAACCGGCGGACATTGGAATAAGAAGCGGTGTCCACATCGATAGAAAATGTGGAAAGGGGATTTTGCTGCGCCAGCAGGAATCGATTCTCGTAGATTCGGTCGTATTCCTCGGTGTTCCAATCCGGTCGGCGCTGATAGTGTGCCTCTTTGCGCACGCCTCCCATCACAGCACCCTGTACACCAGGCACCACACTTCGCATCATTTTGTCAGCCGTCTTCTCTTCGGCAAGCTCTGCCTCGACAAGCCTTGCGGGAGAAATCATGTTTCCATCGAATTGAAGCGTGAAGTTGACCACAGAAACCTTACCGCCCCGGATATTAACACCGGTCTGTTTGACTGCCTGGAAACCTGGCATCATCACCCACACATCGTAAATCCCGATGGGGAGATTTTGAAATGCGTAATGCCCTTTCTTATCGGTTTTCGTCCGGTGTGTGACCTGAGTGGCTGTGTTTTTGGCGATAACCTCAACACCAGGGACGGCCACGCCTTTCGTGTCCATGACAACACCTTCCAGGGAAACGGCATTTTCTGCCAGGGTTACCCCTAGGAACAGCATCAGTCCGATAAGAATCCCGATAGCTGTGATTCCTAACTTTGTTTTTTTCATGTTTTCCTCCTGTTTGAAATTTTTTACCTTAACTTCCATCATTTACTCCACCCCTATATACAATCCAAATCCCAAAATATTTCCTTTTTTAATTCGGGGACGTTCGTTAATTCGGGGACAGGTACCGAATTATTTGAGCTACTTTAGTATTAGGCAATTCGGTACCTGTCCCCGAATTATCCCGAATTAAGTAATCAGGTATCCCGTCACCAAATTATTGACCGGGGAGAGAGCATCTGGTATATGATATAGACTAAAAATAAAATCCCTTTTCTGGAAGATCGACAATGGCGCATATAATCATCGGCTCAATATTAACAATCCTATTTATTTTCTTGATTCTTCATGCCCGGAAAAAACAGTTTCAGGTATCCTGGTGGCAATGGATACTGACAATACTGGGATTGTTGTATTCAGGTTTTGTCCTGGAGGTAATCGTCAGCTTCCTGGAAGAAGGAGCTGCAAGAGCTGCTCTGGTTATGGGGCTTGCTCTAGGATTTATCGCCATCGTATGGGCCGTGCTGCTCGGCCGGTTTGTTTTCGCACACAAATCCAAATCATGATTAATATTCATTCCTAAAAATATTGGAGAAACCATATGGCTAATCCATCCGTCAAACGACGCGACTTTTTAAAACTTATAGGAATAGGGGCCTCCTCAATGGGCCTCGGAATCACCGAGGCTAAACCGATGGCCAAGACAAGAGATGGGATGCTGGTCGAAGCTCCTGATGAATATGGCGGTTTCCTCGTAGAAAAACTCAACACAAAAATTTTTCCGTACGAATACAACACCGAAATAATCAAACGAATGAGTGAAAAATCCACAACCTTCAGCCGGAATGTCTGGGATCCTGACCGGCGGGATCGTCCCGAAACAAAGGAAAACCTCACCTATATCAATCTCGTTGAAGGGGAGGGAAAAGTTCCCAACCAGACACGTCTCGATTATGCTTTGATGACAGCCGCGTGGCACGGTGACCGATCGGGCGGAGGACTCTCTTACCGATGGGAGTCCTATTCCGGAGCCAGCGGATTATCAAGAGACAAGCTCGGCCCTTGGGATCCCTCAGACCTGGACATGACATGGGAAGAGGCATCTATTGCCGTAAAACATGCTTCGCTGTTCTTTGGAGCCTCGCTTGCAGGAATCGCCGAATTGAATCCTCTTTGGCTTTATTCCGACAGTTTTTCTCCCACACAGGAAGATCGGGCTCACGCCATCCCTGTGCTTTCCGAGGGAGAGCGGTTCGAGCAGACAGACGAGGTCCTTTATATCCCCAGTTCGATGAACCGAGTTATCGCCCTGGCATTCGAGGAGGATTATTACGGCATTGCCAATTCTCCCGGAAGGCTGGCATCGGCTGCTGTGGGAAACGGGTATTCCCGGATGGCTTTTACAGCATGCACGCTGGCAGAATTCATACGAGAACTCGGCTACCGGGCCATTCCTGCAGGAAACGGCACAGGCCTCAGCATCCCGATGGCCATAGATGCCGGCTTGGGAGAGCTGGGACGCCTTGGTTTGCTGATGACGCCCAAATATGGTCCTCGCGTCCGGCTGGCCAAAGTCATCACGGATATGCCTCTTCTACCTGATTCTCCGATCAAATTCGGCGTGACCGAATTCTGCAAAGCATGCATGCTATGTGCCGAACACTGTCCGAGCAACGCCGTAAAAGAGGGGACCCGGACGTGGGAGGGAAAGTCTCCTTCGAATAACCCAGGAACGCTCAAATGGTACATCGAATCAGAGAAGTGTTACGATTTTAACGGCTTCAGCTGTTCCAACTGCAAGCGGGTGTGTCCGTTTACCAAACCCAACAACTCCTGGCTGCACCAGATGATCCGCAAGATCATCGATGCAAAGATTTCGCCCTTGAACAAGTTGATGATTCGCCTCGATCAGGCCAGCGGGTATGGGCACCAGATCCAAGATACGGAGTTCTGGAAAAGAGATGGACACAAGACCATCACCGCCCGGGAATCTATGTGAGTAAAAAAACCTCATCTCAGAAATGGGACCGCATCTTGGCGGTTCTCTCCTTGATAATTCTGCTTTGTGCGTGGTTTGCAGGGACATTTCGAGCCCAGGCGGACCTGCATCCATTCCTGAAACAGGCCCTTCCCGAAGTGGATCATTTCACGCCCGTTTCCGGCGGTAACTACGCCGCATGGAAAGACTCCAACGAGGAGGGATTGATCGGGTACGTCGCTGTGGGATCGGCTCATGGGTATGGGGGAGATCTGCATTTGGCTGTGGCTCTGGCCCTCGATGGATCGGTAAAAGGACTGGCGGTGGTGGACCACAAAGAAACAGCAGCTTTTTTCGGGCATGTGCTAAGACGAGGGGTGCTCGACGATCTGAAGGGAAAAAATTTTTCAGATCCGTTTATTCTCGATCAGGATGTGGACAGCGTAACGGGTGCGACCTACAGCACCAGAGCGCTAGTGGATGCGGCCCGGAAGGCAAGTCGCAGGGTGGCATCCAAAAATCTGGGTTATATTGTTCCCCCGGAACCTCCCCTAAAAATCCGATTCGGAATCCCGGAGGCGGTTCTGGTTGGTCTTTTTCTTTTCGGAATCATCGGACGCCTCCGCCGCTTTAAATTCAAAAAAACAGCCCGCTGGATCTCCATGCTGACAGGGCTTTTTGTCTTGGGTTTCGTGTTCAACAAACCGTTTACTCTGGTCCTGGTCAATAAGATGCTCCTGGGATTTTGGCCCCATTGGCAGCCCCATCTCTATTCTTACA
>DAOWCB010000117.1 GCA_030633795.1 Candidatus Aminicenantota bacterium
AATGTTCTACCTGAGACATTGTTCAAACGGGACCGTGCGATCGCCTCTGCGATTTCTGCTGCGTTATCTCTTATTATCATATCTGATTCACCTACTCGGGGGCCGATAATCCAAAAGGTCCCAACGCCCCCGCAATTGGTCGATATTGGTCATGCCCAGGCTACGAAGGCGCTGTTCCATATCAACGGCAAAACTCTTATACAAGTTGCAGATCCTGTCGCATACCCATTCGGCTGTCATTTGTGGCGCCAGCTCAGGGTCGGTTGTGGCAATTCCGATCGGGCATCCTCTGTCCCGTTCGCAGTTTCCGCACCGGACGCAGTCGATGGCTACCAATTCAGCAGTGCCGATGACCACTCCGTCTGCGCCCAAGGCTATCATCTTGAGTATGTCTTCACTGGTGCGGATGCCTCCGCTTGCGATGAGCACCACTTCATCCCGAATCCCTTCTTTGACCAAAAACTCATGTGTTTGGGATGTGGCGTATTCAATCGGCATGGCAATGTTTTTCTTGGCTATATCGGGAGCCGCGCCTGTGCCTCCGTATGCTCCATCAAGATGGATGACATTGGCACCGGCATAGTAGCTCCCCACGGCGACCATATCCACATCCGCCGGTGTGGAGACCTTGACCGAAACAAGCACATTGGGGTGTATAGAACGGATCCAATCCACATGCTTTTTGTGGTCTTCCACCGAGTACACGCTGTGGAACGGGAACGGTGAAAACAGGTTCGTGTACGGAACAGCCTCGCGCATCGATGCCACTTCCGGCGTATTTTTCTCACCCAACAGGTGACCTCCCAGGCCTGGTTTTGCGCCCTGAGCATATTTGAACTCGATCATCGGGGCACGCTGGATAGTCTCTTCCCGTACACCGAACAGTCCTGTTGCAACCTGCGTGATAATGGAATCCGAATAAGGAACGAGCTCGTCCGGATAGCCGCCTTCCCCCGTGCAGGTCAAAGACCCGATTTTTTTGGCTGCCATGGCGCGACCCAACATGACCTGCAAAGAAATGGATCCGTAGGACATGCCTCCTCCGTAAATTGGGAGAGAGATTTTTTTCTTTGGGCCTGTTTTGCGTCTGTTAAGCGGAAGAGAGAGCGCGACCGGTCCTTGTACCGGAGCTATTCCGGGGACTGATAGAGCGAGTCGCATCCTGTCCAATCCGCCTCCCGATGATCCGATCTGTTCCTCTGGTTTCAGCCTTGAGGGAGATCCGTCCCGCGACAATCGATAAGTTTCGCGCAGCAAATCCGGCGTCCAACGGGGGTCACCCAGGACCGTGTCGACCGGATCCTTCACGATTTCCAGGGCCTCCCAGGGGCAGACATTCACACAACACCATTCATTTTCTTTGCACTTGGGCCCGATGCACAGGCTGTGGATCGGCTCGTCCAGGATTCGTTTGCCGTCCATTCGACGGTGCACATTATACTCGCATTTTACCACGCATATGTTGCAGTTTGTGCATCGTGCACGGTCAACGACGACACGCCATCCTCCGTGTTTGATCCCGAACCGGTCTGGAACCGATTTGGCTTTTATGTGAGGCAAGGGACCATCCAAGTTTTTATTGGTACCCTCAGGAGTAGTCTTGGTAACGTTTTCAGGCATGTTTTTAAGTCTTTCACAGAAATTTTTACGCTCCTTATCCGCGAAAATCGCGCGACCGGTTTCCCCTCGCAGCCGCCGCACGTCCCGAAGTCCCATGGCTCCCAGCACTTCCAACAGTTGGTCTCTCCAAGAGAGCATCAGATTGATAACTCGGGAAGCTCCCCAAAGAGGATCGAGCTCTTCAATCCTTTTCGGATACAGTGTTGGATTCCCTCTTTCACTCGGCATCCATTTTGACACATCCATGGCGATCAACAGCGGGATGTCTACCACGACTGCATCAGCCCCCATGATGATGGTTTTGGGCACATGTTCGGCAGCGGCGATTCCTCCTGAGGCCACCAAGGTGATCCTGTCTCGAAGGCCGTTCTCCACAAGCAAGGTGTGGGTAGTATGAAGGGATTCCAATAGGGTAACACCGTCGCCGCCTCTCCCATGAATGTCGGCGCTCAAATGCACGGTTTCGGCTCCGTTGCGTGCCAATTCAAGAATTTGTCGTTCCGCACCCTCAGAAACAGGCACGTGAACAACGGTGAGCACATTGGGATTGATCTCTCTTGCTCGGACAATGGCAGATACCTGATCCTTATCCTGATCAAACTCGACGATTGTGGCCCATTCTATAATGTTCCTGTACTGATCTATTTCATTCGGGTTTAACCTGATCAACAGATGGCTGTAATATTCCCTTAATTCTTGGGTGGTGTTTTTTGCCGGAATAGTCAGATAGGTCGTAAGTTTGCTCGCTGCCAATGCTAGGGAAGTAAGGGCTGTTTGCCCGGGAAAAAACGGCATCAGACCGAATATAACCGGGATCGGGATTTCTCGGTTAAGCGGAATATGGGATTTCAGATTGCCTTTTTTATCGAACACCATCCCGCACAAGTCACTGGCCATCCGCCCAAGAGCGACAGTCGTAGAAATGTGCTCGCGGCCATGGATTCCGTCACGTGTGGGCCGCACGATTTCAGACATGTCTGTCCAGATATTGTCGTAATAATCGCCGTCGAAAGGTCCTCTATAACCGGCTCCGCTGACAGGGATTTTCCCTTGTTCTGCCTGTTCCAAAATGGAATGGATGCGGTCAGGTGTATATGTTTCATCTCCCAATCCGAGATATTTCTCGTTTTTTTGCATGCTTAGGGCATCTCTGGGACAACGTTTGATGCAGGCAAAACAGTTCCGGCAGCCGTATTCCTTCGGATCGGCCATTATCCGGGGATCATCTTCTGACCTGAAATGGCAGTCGTATATGCAGGCCTGAACGCAGATCCCGCAGTTGATGCAGCGATCGCTGCGGAGGATCTGGTAAGAAGTGATGATGGGATAACGCGAAGGAGTCGGTCGCGGCGAAAGGCGTTTAGGGTGAGTCATACCCTTCCTCCCTCTATGGGAGACCATTCCGGAAGATCCAGTCCGAAAATGTCCTTTATGTACTCCCGGTTGCTGTCCAGTTTTTCGACAAATTCTTGCACAGTTTCAACTGGGGATCCGAACCTGTTTGTGATCCACTCCTCGAGGACAAGATAACAATCGCGCAGCGGCAAATGGGTTTGACAGACTTCCTCGCATAATCCGCAGTGCAGGCATTGGAACGAGGAAAGTGCCTCTGCCTTCTCCAGTTCCTCTCCGCGCATCATGGCTTCGGCCAAACGCAGCTTGGTCCTGCCGGTAACCAGCTCGTCTTTGGTGATGTGGTAGGCCGGACAAACAGAAATACAGGATCCGCAGGACGTGCAGCGTTGCGCACTTTGATTAAGAAGGCTTCTTCCCTGTTCCTCTTCTTTTTCTGGAACTTTCCAGCCGTCAGACTGCTTCGGCCCTAAAAGCCTGGCAGCCAGTCCCAATGCCGGTGCAAAAAAATGGGACATGGCCATGATCATTCGGAAGGAAATGGGGCGCATGAAAAGTGCAGGGATGCTGAAGAACCGCCCCTTGATCTTGAAAAATTTATGGGGATTCAGCGTTACACCGGGATCTATGGCCTGTTTTTTCTTGTTTAGTTCGTCCAACCGGTCTTTTTTGTATTTGTTCCCTACAAAAGGTGTGTTCCATATGCCCACTCCGTACGGGTGGCCTTTGCTGCGTACGGCCATCCTGACCAAGAGCTGGATAAACAATAAGCACAAAACATAATGAAGTTTTCGGGAATAGTCACAGCTGAAAGAAAGGATGACCAGATGGGAGTAATGTTTTTTTTCGCGGCAGACGATCACCTCGACCGTGGGTTTTATATTGAAATGCCGTGCCAGCTTCCGGGCTTTCCGAATATATCGAGGTATCTTTTCTCCGGGGATCACAACCTCTGTCCCTAGAAGCCCAGGGCTAATCCGTTGAGCCTTGAGCGGAAAAAAGCGGTCAGACCAGAGATAGCGGGCGGCCAGGCGATTTTCCTGGATCTGATCCATATTCCCGTTCAACGAAGATAGGAATTTTTGCTCGTTATTCGGGGTCTCGAAATGAAGAAGGACCGTATCATCCTCAGGAACGATGGGGTCCGTTATGCCGGTATGTTCGGTAAATAGGATGTTTTCCCTTTTCATGTATTCTCTGTCAAAATACACAACATGAGAGGGATGATTACCTCGGCTGGCCAGTTGTTCCACAAATTCAAGCGCTTGTTCCGGCGTGTTGAAAGTCAACAGACAGGCTCCGCTATGATGCGGTTTGGGGCGGACGCGTAATGTGACTTCCGTCAGGATGCCGAATTGCCCTTCGGTCCCGAAAAGATCTTTTATGGATTCGCTTTTGGAGTCCAGTTCCTGAATGGATCCATCTGGGCGGGCAACCCGTACTCCCAGTACGGATTCGCTGACATGGCCATAAGCATAGCTATCCAATCCCATTCCCCCTGTGGTAATCCATCCGCCAACCGTAGAAAACCTGCTCGTCGGCGTTGTCACAGGAATCAAACCATAAGGTTCAAGTTTTGTCGCCACTTCTGCCCACCGGGCTCCTGGTTGCACACGAACGGATAAGCTTTCGGGATCGACCTCAAGAATAGCCATCATCGGGGAAAGGTCCATCACGATCCCTCTCCGAGTAGGAACAGCGCCTCCAAAGGCGAAAGAGCCTGTTCCTCGGGGAAATAATGCAAGACCTCGGGATTTGCAGAAAGTCATGATTTTTGTAATATCATGCTCATTCTCAGGCTGCACGACCAATAGAGGTGTCGTGCGTATGAGTGTTTTTTCTATCAAAGGCGGAACACGAGCCAGATCTTTGCTGTAATTTTTCCGCTCGAAAAAGTTTTGAACCACACGGCAGGATTCTCCTACATGAGATTTAAGATCTTGCGCCAGTATATCGATCTGATTCTTTCGTGAAGGAGTGTCGCGGTCTGTCAGATGCCGCCATATCAGCTTCCATCTGTGCTGGGGAGATTTGATTGGTAGCCATAAATGTCTCATTAGAAATATTTTTTTCCTATATCAACTCTAAAATATGTTTAATTGTCCTTAAATATATAATAAAATATTTCAAATGTCAACAAAAACATAAGAAAATAATTTAAATAAATTGAATTAATGAATAATATAAAACGTTTGTTACTTTTTGTGATTTATTTTATTCCCCATTAGATTTTTGGTGAATGAATGAACTCCAACGCAAAAAAATGATTTGATATAAAAGACTCGATGCTTTAAAAAGGAGTTTGGAACTATTGGATAAATAAACGAACGAATACTCATAAAGGAGAATTTGGTGTCAAAGAAGAAATGGGACAGCAACGACATACCTGACCAGAAAGGTAGAATCGCCATCGTGACGGGTTCCAGCAGCGGCATCGGTTACGAAACGGCTCGTGTGCTTGCTAACAAAAATGCCGAGGTGATTATGGCAGTGCGTAATCTGCAAAAGGGGAATGCAGCCCTCGACACAATTAAATCTGGTTACCAAGATGCAGATGTAAAAGTCATGGAATTGGACATAGCCA